>CAYRPL010000020.1:0-17225 GCA_964426045.1 uncultured Alistipes sp.
GTGCAAAGATAAACTTTTTAGAATTAATACACACACTTTTGCAGGTGACCCGAAATTGCTTTGGTTTTCAACTTTCGATGTTAGAATACAAACTAAAAACGAGTCGCTCAAAACGACTCGCCTTTAGTTAGTACTTGCTTATTTTATCACCTCGTCAGGATTTGGGCCAATCAACTGCTCCACGCGTGCAACAATCTCTTCGGGCGCGATGCCCGTCATACAGCGGTAGTCCTTATATTTGCAGGGCTTTTTGCCATAGACCGAGCAGGGGCGGCAGGTCAAATCGTCGCGCTGCACCACGCCCTCCGTCGAGCATCCATAGCCCAGGAATCCCAACTTGGGATGCGTAGCGCCCCAGACCGAGACCACGGGGGTAGCCACCAGCGAGGCCATATGCATCACCAGCGAATCCATCGAGACCACGCAGTCCAGGTGCGAAATCAGCTCCAACTCACCCTTCAAATCGACCCGTCCGTTCAACGCCGTAACATTTCCATATTGAGCCTCTTGCTCTTTGGCGAATTGCAACTCTTTGCCCCCGCCGCTATGGATAAAGACTCGCTCATAGCGCTCGCTCAGGGCCTGAACCACACGGGCCATCAACTCCTCGGGGTAGATCTTTCCGCGGTGGGCCGAGAAGGGGGCAACGCCCACCCAGCGACCCTGCTTCTCCCCCACCGGGTTCTCCATAGCGGGCTTTAGGGCCGGAGCGGGATCCTCGAATTGAAATCCCAAGCGGCGAATCGTATCACAATAGCGCACCACCGAGTGCTTCAGCGGTTGTACACACTCCGAGCTGCTTCCCATGCGGAGCCACTTGGCTAAGCGACCCTTGCGAATCGAGCTCACCCTGACACCTCGCACCCGAAGGGCCGCTCGCAGCAGCTGCGAGCGCAGCACATCGTGGCAGTCGGCCACAGCATCCACCCCCAAGCGGCGAATCTCACCCGCCAGACGCAAGATGCCCCCCGCCGACTTGTGAGCCCCCTTAGTATCGATAAAGAGGAACTCGACCCCCAGCCCCGCAAAGAAGGGGGCGAAGAGTTTGCGCGTCAATACCGTGATGCGCAGTTCGGGGTAGGCCTCACGCAGGGCACGCAGGGCGTGGGGCAGCATCGCCACATCGCCCATGGCCGACGAGCGGACCACCAACAGGTGTTTCGGCAGCTTACTTTTTGGCATAGAGTACGGGGTTCAACGCCGGATCGTTGTACATCTTCATCTGCTTGTAGACCTTCATGTACTTGCGACCCGAAGCGATATCATCGAAGAGCTCCTCGATGGCCTGCGAGAGGTCCACCTGCTGCGTAAGGAGCACATCGAGCTTCTTCTGGCAGGCAGCGCGGTGCTCCTCCGAGACATCCTCGCGCACCGTCTCGCAGTGCATGTGGTAGATCTTCAGAGCCAGAATCGAGAGGCGGTCGACAGCCCAGGCGGGAGTCTCGGTGTTGATGCGGGCATCGGCGGCGGGCTTCACCTCCTTATACTTCTCGAGCATATAGGAGTCGATATACTCCACCATATCGGTACGCACCTGGTTCGACTTGTCGATGCGGCGCTTCAGGGCCAGAGCGGCTACGGGGTCAATCTGCGGATCGCGGATGATATCCTCCAAGTGCCACTGCACGGTATCCACCCAGCACTTCTCGTAGAGCAGAAAATCAATCGAGCCCTGCTCAAAGGGGTTTGCAATAGGGAAATCTACATCATCATGACGGTGGTAGTCGTCGATAACCTGGCGGAAAATACGGTTTGCATTTTCGGTAAACATACTCTTCGGTTTATTAGGTTTATAATTGTTTATTTCATTATAATCTGCTATCTTTGCTCTTGTAATAGCACCAAATATTTAACAAATATAATGAATATTTCGCAAAAAGCAATCTTTTTGGCTCTTTTTACGCTTTTTATCGCTCCGCAAATCGGAGCCATGGAGAAGAAACAGAGGCAAAACGAGCATCAAACGCGGCAGACACGCGAGGAGTATATCGACCGCTACCACCACATTGCCGTCGACCACATGGAGCGCTACGGAATCCCCGCCAGCATCACCCTGGCCCAGGGAATCTTAGAGTCCGACTGTGGAAACAGCTTTCTATCACGCTCCTCGAACAACCATTTCGGCATCAAGTGCAAGAAGAATTGGACGGGAAAGAAGGTCTATCATGACGACGATGAGAAGGGCGAATGTTTCCGTGCCTACCCCACCGTCGAGGCCTCCTACGAGGATCACGCCGAGTTCTTAGATCGCCAGCCGCGCTACGACTCGCTCTTTATCTACGCCCACGACGACTATCGCAGTTGGGCCCGCGGACTGAAGGCCGCCGGCTACGCTACGGCCCCCGACTACGCCCAGCGCCTGATTAAGATTATCGAGGAGAGCCGTCTCTACCTCTTCGACCGCAAGGGAGGCTCGAAGCTCTATGCCCAAGAGGAGAACGAGCGCTTTGCCGATGCCGCCCACCAATACCGGCCCGCCGAGGCCGGCACGGGCATCGACCCCGACAACTTCCAGGTCACCATCGGGGCCCACGGCTCGCACAGCGTACACCGCTGCAACGGCATCCCCTTTGTGCGTGCCGAGCGTGACGAGACCTTCGAGCAGATTGGCCGCAAGATGCGTATCTCGGCCCGCAACCTGCGGAAATTCAACGAGGTGGAACCCGACGCCCAACCCCTGAGCGGCGAGGTTATCTTCTTAGAGCAGAAGAAGAAAGCCTGGCAGGGCGAAGCCAAATTCCACACCGCAGTCGAAGGCGAGAGCCTCTTCTCGGTATCGCAACGCTACGGCATCCGCCAAAAGAGCCTTCAGAAGCTAAACAAGATGAAGCGTGGTGAGTTTGCCTTCGAGGCCGGCGCACAAGTAAGAATCAGAAATTAACAATAAAAATATGGAAATTAGCCCGCTTAGAGCACGCATCGAGGAGACGATTATCAAGAAATCGGCCCTCAAACAGAAGGTTTTTGACAACACCTTCTCGATTTTCAACGACCTGAAGGATACCCTCTTGGAGATGGCCTCCGAGATGGAGGACGACATGGAGGGACGCATCGACAAGCGCGTCAGAATCGAGTACCGCGACCGTGGAAAGTTCGAGGCCCAGCTGCAGGTGGCCAGCGACCTGCTGATCTTCCAGATGCACACCAACGTCTTTGAGTTCGAGACCAACCACGTCATCTGGGAGAATCCCTATGTGCAGGCCGACCCCGACAACTCGTACTGCGGTGTGATTAACATCTACAACTTCCTTTCGGATTCGTTCAAGTTCAACCGCAACGCCGACGAGGGCTACCTCATCGGCCGCATCTTCATCAACCGCGAGCGGATGTTCTTTGTCGAGGGCAAGCGCCAGACGCTGGTGCGTGCCAAGGACTTCGGAAAGCGCGAAATTGACCGCGGGGCTCTGGTGAGCATCATGGAGGCTGCCATCAACTACGCCCTCGGATTCGACCTGCTGCTGCCCCCCTACGAGAAGTCAAAGCGCGTGACGGTCGATCAGTTCAATACGCGTATGGACAACTCGAAGTTCATCACCGGCAAGCGGTTGGACTACGACTTCAATGTCGACGACATATAATTTTTCGATTTTATGCGGCATATTTGCCCTTGCGATTCACAAATGGGCAGTACCGATGTACAGCCCATCTGTAAATCTCTTCGGTTAAGCACAAATCTGCTCGCCTAAAATCAAAAAATAACGCCTTTCGGTCAGCCCCGAAGACAACGCGACAAAATCTCCGCAAAGAGAGATGGGGGGGTAATAAGTTTTGAATTGCGATTGGGTGGAAGATTGCCACGTCGGTCGGCAACCCTCCCTGCTCGCAATGACTGATGAGAAAATTTTAAATTGCAATGCATAGACTACTGACTACGACTTTGGCGCTTATGGCAAGCGCAACGCTCTGGGCGCAGAGCACCTTTGAAAGAGCCAACGCTCTCTATGACCAATACGCCTCCTGGAATCGGGTTCCGAGTGCCGGAATGGTGGTTCCGATGGCCGACGGAAAACACTACACCCGCCTGACGGGCGAGCGTATCGAGCAGATTGCCTACGCCGACAACACGACCTGTGACCTCTACCGTGCCGGCAAGGGGGTTTCGAACTACACCATTGCCCCCGACGGGTCGATGCTTATCAGCTATGGAGCACACCCCATCTACCGCCACTCCTTCTGGGTCGATCGCCTGATTTGTGTGGTGAATGGCGAGGAGATTGAGGTTTCGCCCCAGGTCGTTGAGAAGCGCGATGCAGGCTTCTCGCCCGATGGCAAGATGGTAATCTTCTCGAGTCGCAACGACCTCTACCTCTTCAACCTCGACGACCGCACGACCCGCCGTCTGACCGACGACGGAGCCTGGAATGAGGTGATTAACGGAACGACCGACTGGGTCTACGAGGAGGAGTTCGGCTTTACGCGCGGCTACGCCTTCTCGCCCGACAGCAAGCGTTTGGCCTTCCTGCGCTTCGACGAGCGTGAGGTCCCCCTCTTCGAGATGATGCGCTTCGATGGTACGCTCTACAACCAGGCCTACACCTTCAAGTACCCCAAGGCCGGTGACAAGAACTCTACTCTCACGCTCTGGGTTTGCGATTTGGAGACGGGCGAAAAGAGCCAAATCGACACAGGCCGTGAGAGCGACCAATACATCCCCAACCTGGGCTGGAACCCCGCAGGCGAGCTCTTCTTCTACCGTGTGAATCGTCGCCAGAACCTCTTTGAGGTGGTGGTCGATCGTGCCGACGAGCAGCAGGTAATCTACAGCGAGTCGTCGCCCCGCTATGTGGAGCGCCCCATCGGTGAGGTGGTTCGCTTTATCGACGAAGACCGCTTCATCGTGCGCGAGGAGAGCACCGCAGGTTGGTGGCACCTCTACCTCTACAGCATCGAGAAGGGCTTCCAGCGAGCACTGACTTCGGGCCAGTGGGAGGTTACGAGTGTGCTGCACGCCGACAAGCGCGGAGTTTGGTACACCTCGACCGAGCAGGGTTCTACACGCCGTGACCTCTACCGCATCAACCTCAAGGGGACCGGAAAACTCCGCCTCACGGAGGGCGAGGGTTGGCACACCATCCTACCGAGTGCCGATATGAGCTACTTCATTGACAGCTACTCGTCGTCTACGCAGCCTACGCGCATCACCCTGCGCGAGGGTATGAAGGGTGCGCTTGTACGCTCGCTCTCGAACGATGAATCACCGGCCCACGAGGCCGTGGCCGAGAAGCGTGTCCCCTTGCGCGAGCACTTTATGTTCCGCACCGAGCGGGGTGACGAGCTCAACGCCTGGGTCGTAAAGCCCCTGGATTTCGACTCCACGCGCCGCTACCCCGTGCTGCTGACCCAATACTCGGGCCCGGGCTCGCAGGAGGTGACCGACCGCTGGCGCCCCGATTGGACCGAGGCACTTCCTTTGGAGGGCTATATCGTTGTCTGTGTCGATGCACGCGGTACGGGCTTCCGAGGCGAGGCCTTCAAGAAGCAGACCTATGGTGATTTGGGTCGCCGCGAGGTCGAGGATCAGCTCTCGTTTGCCCGCTATTGGGCTGCACAGGAGTATGTAGACGCCTCACGCATCGGCATCTACGGCTGGTCGTATGGTGGTTTTATGTCGCTCAGCTGCGCTCTGAAGGGCCACGGACTCTTCAAGATGGCCATCTCGGTTGCGCCGGTCACCTCGTGGCGCTACTACGACTCGGTCTATACCGAGACCTACAACGGACTGCCCGAGGAGTTCCCCGCAGGCTACGACGAAAATTCGCCCCTGAATTTCGAGGAGAAACTCTCGCCCCGCACCCGCCTGCTGCTGATTCACGGCTCGGGTGACGACAACGTACACCTGCAAAATACGATGGAGATGGCCCGCCGCCTGAATCGCGACGGTTCACGCTACGATATGATGGTCTACCCCGACCAGAACCACTCGATGATGCCCGACGACCGCCGCAACGTGCGTGTGAAGATGTTGGACTATACGCTCGAGAACCTCTAAACGAGCCCTCTATTAACAGCGAGGGGAGCCGTATGGCTCCCCTCGCTGTTAATAGGCAACTTTATCCAATATCCCTTGCAGGGCCGCAATGGCAATACCGTAATTGGTGATGGGCACCCGCTGCCCACGGGCCCGAGCCACACGACTTAAGACCAGGCGGCGGTTGAACATACAGGCCCCGCAGTGAATCACCAAGTCATAGGGGCTCAAATTCTCGGGGAAGTCGTTGCCACCCACCACCTCAATCTGCAACTGCTCGCCAAAGCGCCGGCGCAGCAAACGGGGCAGCTTCACTCGTCCGATATCCTCCTGCCGAGGGGTATGGCTGCAAGCCTCGGCAATCAGCACCCGTGACGTGGGGGTCAGGCGACGCAGCGCCTCGGCACCAGCCACGAACTCGCGCACATCGCCCTTATAGCGGGCCATCAGAACCGAGAAGGAGGTCAGGCGCGAAGCTGCGGGGGTCAGGGCCTCAACCTGCGAAAAGACCTGCGAGTCGGTAATCACCAATTGGGGAGGAGCCGAGAGCGCACCCAGCGCCTCAGTCATTCGCTCGGGGGTGCAGCAGAGGGCTGTACACCCTCGATCCAGCAGCTCGCGCAGGGTCTGCACCTGGGGTTTAATCAGTCGCCCCTTGGGAGCCGAAGCATCCTGCGGCATCACCAGCAGCACGCTGTCGCCCGCCTCACAGAGCCCCTCGGTCAGAAGACGCTCCTCATCGGCTCCGAGGGCCGCCACACGGTGACGCAGCTCCTCCAACCCCTCGCCCGTATGGGCACTTATACAGAGCGGTTGCAGGCCGGTTCGAGCCTCGATGCGGTGCTGCACAGCCTTCGTATCTTTGATGCGGTCACACTGCGCCAAGAGCGCCACCACCGGAATTTCTCGTTGCTGCAACTCACCGAGCAGCGCCTCCTCGCAGGCGGTATCCTCGGTGTCGGTAAAGAGCAGCAGGGCCCGATCGGTCCGCTCCAGCACACGGCGGCTGCGGGCCACACGCTCGCTCCCCAAGTTGGTTGTATCATCCAGACCCGGGGTGTCGAGCAGCACCACAGCCCCCAGCTCGGGCCACTCGGTGGCCTTGCTGACCGGATCGGTCGTGGTTCCGGCCTCGGCCGAGACCAGGGCCACGTCACTTCCCACCAGCAGATTCAGGAGCGAAGATTTGCCGCTGTTGCAGCGCCCGAAGAGGGCGATATGGAGCCTTTCGGCTTGTGCTACGGTACTCATCGTCGGTACATTATCAGAATCTGAAATCACGTTTACCCTCCACAATGGCCTTCAGGTGCTCCTCGGTCAGACGGCGTACCTTCTCCGAGGGAATCATCGGCACCTGGCGCGAAATCATCTGCTCACCCAGCACTCGGGTTCGTGCCGAGGCGTAGTCCTCGAGGTATTCGCGAAGGGTCATCAGGGCGTTCGGAGCGCAGCAGTTGCCAATCAAACCCCGCTTTGCGAGCGACATAAAGCGGTCACCGGTACGTCCCTCACGGTAGCAGGCCGTGCAGAAACTCGGCACATAGTCCAACTCCAGGAGCCAAGCCACAATCTCGTCGAGCGTGCGCTCGTCCGAGATATCGAATTGAGCCGAGCGCTCGGCATCCTCCACCCCCTCGGCATAACCTCCGACCGAGGTACGCGACCCGCCACTAAGCTGCGAGACTCCGACATCCAACACCATCTCGCGCGAGCGCTGCGACTCACGGGTCGAGACAATCATACCGGTATAGGGAACCGCCAAGCGCAACACGGCCACCAGCCTACGGAACTTCTCGTCGGTCACGGCATCGGGGAAGTCGGCCGGGTCGATATCGTCGGCCGGTCGGATGCGCGGAACGCTGATTGTATGAGGCCCCACGCCAAAGCGGGCCTCGAGGTGCTCGGCATGCATCAGCAGACCCACAAAGTCGTAGCGGTAGTTCGACAATCCGAACAGGGCTCCGATACCCACATCGTCGATCCCCCCCTCCATGGCACGATCCATCGCCTCGGTGTGGTAGGCCCAATCACTCTTGGGGCCCGTGGGGTGCAGACGCTCGTAGGCAGCCCGATCGTAGGTCTCCTCGAAGAGGATATAGGTACCGATACCCGCATCCTTCAACTTTCGGTAGTTCTCGATGCTCGTCGCCGCAATATTGACATTCACACGGCGGATGGCTCCGTTGCGGTGGTGAATCGAGTAGATGGTATCGATGGATTCGAGCACATACTCGATGGGGCTTAATTTGGGATGCTCGCCCGTCTCCAAGGCCAGGCGCTTGTGGCCCATATCCTGCAGGGCTATCACCTCGCGGCGAATCTCCTCCTGGGTCAGCTTGCGACGTGAAATGGTGCGATTCTGTGCATGGTAGGGGCAGTAGAGGCAACCGTTTACACAGTGATTCGAGAGGTAGAGCGGAGCGAACATCACGATACGATTTCCGTAGATGCGCTGTTTGAGCTCTCGGGCTAAGCGGCAGATCTGCTCCTCCCACTCCTTGTCGCAATAGAGCAACAGAGCCGCCTCGCGGTGCTCCAGGCCACGACCCTCGGCCGCCTTCTTGAGCACCTCCTCCACCGCCTCACGATCCGAGGAGTGGGCCTCGGCATAGGCCAAGGTCGCCAGAATCTCCGAGTGGTTGATAAACTCTTCGGCCCTGGCCGAATTTTTGTTATAGGGTATTTTCATATTTCCGTTTTTTTATCGCTCGATGGTTGGTAGTCGCCTCGCGAGAAGTCGATGTGGTAGCCGATTTGCTGCAACTCTTCGGCCAAGCGCTCGAGTCCCTCGGCCGCCTCGGCCCCCATCGAGGCTTTGCCGTCGTAGATGGCATATTTGGCCCGCACCTGCTCGGGAGAAAGGTTGGGCATCACCACATTGGCACCCGACAAGATACCCTCGACCCGCCCTCTGCCTAAGAGCGAAGCCAAGGCTGTTGTGGCCGGTATCAGGGCCGCCGGAAAACGCAGACGCAGCACGGCAAGCAGCAGCAGCGTCATTCGTATCGAACCTGCTGACATATCGCACAACGGGGTATCCCGATGAGGAATAAAGGGCCCGATACCAATCATCTGGGGGTTTATCTCTTCGAGCAACAACAGATCCTCGACCAACTCGCTGACTCCCTGTCCGGGCACACCGACCATCATACCCATACCGGTCTGATAGCCGATTTTGCGCAGCGAGCGGATGCACCCGATACGCCCCGCATGCAACATCTCTTTCGGATGTATCGACTCATAGAGTGCACGATTGGCCGCCTCGTGGCGCAGCAGGTAACGTGAAGCCCCCGCCTCGTAGAGAGCCCGGTAAGAGCCCTCGGAGCGCTCACCGAGTGAGAGGGTGATGGCCGCCTCGGGCCAGCGTTGATGAATCTCGGCCACTAACCCGACCAATCGTTCATCGCTCCACCAGGGGTCCTCGCCCCCCTGCAAAACAAAGGTTCTAAAACCCAACTCATAGCCCGCACGGCAGGCATCCAGAATCTCCTCGGCAGTCAGGCGGTAGCGCTCGGCCCGACGGTTCGAGCGTCGAAGTCCGCAGTAGAGGCAGTCGTTACGGCACCAGCTGCTCACCTCGATCAGCCCCCGCACAAAAACGGCACATCCGAACCGCTCTTGAGCAGTTCGGACGGCTTCTTTGCGCAGATAGGCCAGCGTTGCGTCATCGCACTGCTCCAACAGCAGGCGATAGTGTGCGGCGCTCAATCTTCCCTCAAGCACCAGACGCTCGGCCAACTCTCTCATACGCTCTCTTTTGGCCTCGCTTGTGAAGCTCTAACGCTTCAGCAGCTCGGCATTGTAGGTTTTACGACCCGTGTCATAGGCAGTATGGACACCCGGGCCCGAAATACATCCGCCCTCGCAGGCCATCACCTCGATAAACTGGGCCGGAGCCTTGCCCGTCTTACCAAAGGCACGCAGCAGGGCCACATTCTTCTTCGTGAGGTTCGCAACCTGCAGGGTGCTGAAGTCGATGGCACCCCCGACATGGGCCTTCACAGCGGCCGTAACACCTCCGACCTGACCGAATCCGTGGGCCGTGCGAATCGCCTTCACATCAATCGGGTGGAGCTGCTCGCCATTCATCTCGATGGCCATACCCTCGAAGATGGCGTGAATCTCCTCGAAGGTCATCACATAGTCAATCATATCATCTCTACGAGCCTCTTTGCGCTTGGCGATGCAGGGGCCGACAAATACCATCTTGGCATTGGGGTACTTCTGACGGGCAATCTCGGCGGTATAGTACATCGGCGAGCGGGTCGACGAGATATAGTTCTGCAACTCGGGGGCGTGCTTGGCAGCCATCTCCATATAGGAGGGGCAGCACGAAGTGGTCATAAAGGGCTGGCCCTCCTCCATCTTCTCCTTGAACTCCTCGGTCTCCTTCTCGGTCGTCACCTCGGCACCACGAGCCACCTCGATTACATCCGCAAAGCCAATCTTGCGCATCGCACCATAGACCTGCTCGGCGGGGTTGGCATACTGCGAGAGGATGGCGGGAGCCACCAGTGCTACGACCTGCTCGCCGCGACGAATCGCCTGCAGCACATCGAAGACCTGCGAAATCTCAAAAATGGCACCAAAGGGGCAGCTGTTCAGACACTTGCCGCAGTAGATGCACTTCGACTCGTCGATGTGCTCGACACCATACTCATCCTTGGTGATGGCACCCACGGGGCAGGCCTCCTCACAGGGGACCGGAATATAGACAATGGCGTGGTAGGGGCAGCTCTCGTAGCACTTACCACAGCTGATGCAGATCGTGTGGTTAATCTTACCCTGCGAGGTCTCGGGGTCGAACTCAATGGCATTCTTGGGGCAGTTCTCGGCACAGGCACGTGCCACACAACCACGGCAGAGGTTTGTGATGGCGTAGTTGATGCGCACACACGACGAACAGGCCTCGTCAATTACGCACATGATATTCTCCTTGCGCTCACGGGGCTCCAGGGCACGACGGGCATAGTCCGACAGCGGGGTGAGTTCATCGTGCTCGTCCGACATATCATAGCCCAAAAGCGGGAAGGACTTGTACTTCCAAACGGCACGCTCCTTGTGAACGCAGCAACGACCCAGCACCTTTGCCTTGCGGGGGCTGAGTTCGATGGGCAGACGATCAATCTTCTCGACCAGTTCGCCACTCTTCCAAAGTTCGATCAACTTGGTCAGCAGTCGCTGACGCACAATCATCACATTATTCTTAATCGCCATAAGGTTGGGTTTATTTGCCGCAAATATACTAAAAAAGTCGAAAAGGTTTCTATTTATAACCTGTTCCGCTCCAATTTTGACCTTTTTTTAACTTTTTACCCCCAAAATTGGGTGTTTTGTGCAGCAAAATGCAAAAAAGAGCCCACTTGGTTTAGGCCAAAACACGTAAGCGACTCTCTGCGGTAAGCTCCATGCGTTGCCAATCGGCCCCCTCTAAAAGAACCAAACCCGGGCGCTTGCCCACCTCAACCGAGCCCAGCCGATACTCAACTCCCAGGGCACGGGCTCCACCTAAGGTGGCCCACCGCAGACGCTCATCCAAAGGTACCCCCTCTATGCGACGCAGCTCATCGAGCATCGAAAGCGAGCGATTCGAGGCAGCCGAGTCGGTGCCGATGCAGATGTTCACACCCGCTCGACGCAGCAGCTCCGTAGGGGGCCTCAGGCGCGAGATAAAGTGGTTCGAGCCCGGGCAGATACACCAATGAACCGGAGCCAGGAAGTGCTCCATCACCTGCTCAAGCTCCCGCTCTCCCACACAGCAGTTGTGGACCAGAATCACCTCGCGCTCCTTAGGAACAGAGGCCGTCAGGCGGCGGGTCGGGGAGCCATAGTGCAGAAAGTCGCACCGAAAGCCCGCCCGCTCGTACCACTCCCAGAGCCGACCCTTTTGCTGGTAGAGTTCGGCCTCGGCCTCACTCTCCAGAAAGTGAATCGAGAGCGGGCCTTCGCCCTCGCGGCAGATGGCTCGAAACAGATTGTCCTGCACCGAGTAGAGTGAATGGGGTGTCAGCGTGGCCGGCGGATAGTCAAGCAGCGGCCGACAGGCATCGGCACTCGTACTTCGCAGGCCATAGACCTCGGCAAAGGTGTGGTAGTGAATCGGGGATGCAGCCTTCAGCTCGCTCACAAAGGTATCGTTTGCCACATCGCCCACAGCAACCACACCCTCCCTAAAGAAGGCCGCATCGACCCGCTGTGCCGCCTTGCGGCGCTCTTCGGGACTGAACAGGTCACGCTTCTCGCCCATGGCCCGGGCAAAGGCTGAGAAGCCCTCACCCTCGGGAATCTCACCACCAAGGTAGCTCAGCTCCAGGTGGCAGTGGGCATTGACCAGGCCCGGAAGCAGCGCTCCGGCATAGAACTCGGTAAAGGGTTCACGGTCGGGATGCTCCGAACATCCGACCCTCAGCACCTCCCCTTCGGCCGAGAGCTCGAGAATCGGGTTACGAAGCCAGCCCTGTGGTGTCAGCAGCAGATGCGAGGCTATCCGCCTCGATGGTGCGCAGGAAGTCATCGGCAAAGATGCGTATGTTGAGTTGTCGTTCATAGAGCGAATCGACCGCCTCCCGGGTCGGAAGACGATAGTCCAAGGTCAGGTTGCGCAGCGTGATATGGGGGCGCTTGGCCTGTTTTTGGGCCGGATTCCAGAAATCAACCACCAGACGACGGTGGCTCGAATCGGCCGTCAGGGTGCGCGAGAAGTGCTCCTCACTGCGCCGTCTGAGCTGCATCGTATAGCTGCCCTGGCGCGAGCTGTCAGCCCGCTCCAACCAGATTTGCATACGCAGGGTGCGGTTCTCATCGAGCGAATCGACCTCATAGGTGGTCGAGAAGTGGTAGGTTCCCGGGCGCAGCGAGTCGAAGACCAGGCGCAGGCAGGTGGTATCCTTCAGGCGGGTGGCTCGTCGCAGCGAGTCACTGAATATCGTACGATTGGAGGTGCGCACAGCCACATTATTGACCGTATCGAGGGCCGCTACGGCACGATTCAGCCGCTCACCCTCGCTCTCGAGTATATCGATGGCCAACTCCACCACATCGCCCAGGCGGGCACTCTTGCGCTTCGAGAAGTTGCCAATCGTATAGCGCACATCCTCGGTCGTATAGCCGTAGCGCTCGAAGATGGGCTCGTAGACCAGCAGCGAATCCTTCTTGGCGTTGGTCTTGTCCAGCAGGCTGTTGGCCAGGAAGGCGTCGTGGAAAATCAGCGCCAGCTCATCGTCGGGAATAATCGTGTGGTGCTTGCAGCCCCCTGCAAGCAGCAACAGCAGCACCCCCGTCAGGAGGCCGCCATATCTCTTCAGACACTTAAACATCATCCTCTCTTTTTTATCATTGAACTCACCGTAAGGGTCGAAATCAGGAGCAACACCACGCCAAAAACGAGCAGCACCGCCGCCAAATCGCCCCAGCGGAACTCCACCGGATAGGCATCCATTATAAAGGTCTCGACCGGCATCTTAATCAGCGCCAAGTGCTCTTGCAGCAGGGTCACACCCACACCCAAGACCACACCCAACAGAGCTCCGATACCCCCGATTAAGAGCCCCTCACCCTGAAAGATGCGACGAATAAAGTCGGTATCGGCACCCATCGAGCGGAGGGTCAGCTCCTCGTCACGCTTCTCGATGATGAGCATCACCAGCGCCCCCACAATCGAGAACGAAGCGATAACGAGCACCAGCAGCGAGATGAAGAAGATACCCCACTTCTCGTAGGTCATAATATCATAAAAGGTCTTCTTCAACTCGTAGCGGGTACGCACCTCAAACTCTTCGCCCAGCACCTCGGCCACGGCTCGCTTGGCACGCTCGGGCTGCACCGCTCCATCGAGCTTCAGCAGCAGCGAGGTGGCTCGCCCCTCCATCGAGAAGAGCTCGCGGGCCAGGCGAATCGAGGTCAGCAGATAGCCCCCTTCGGTCTCGGCATCGAGTTGAAAGCACCCCGCAATGGGGAGTATGCGACGTGTGTATCCCTCCATCGGCAACAGCGTCGAGAAGCTGTTGGCCCGCAAGGCGTAGAGCTCGACATCACCCGCTACTAAGCTCCGCACCCCCAGGGCATAGGCCAGGCCCTGACCCAAAACAGCGTAGTCATAGTCGCCCAGCTCGACACGGTATTCGCCCTGCGAGATGGTCTGATGAACAGGAAAGAGCTCCGGATAGTTAGGCTCCACACCACGCACCACGACCGTAGCCTGGCGGTCACGGTAGCTTAACAGAGCCTCCTGCTCGACCACCCAGCTCAGGGCCTCAACCCCCTCAATGTGCCTTAGAGCTGTCGTATCGACCGACTCGACGACCATGGTCGAGCCTCGGCTCGGGGTGATGACCAGATCGGCATCAAAGGCCGTGGCCATCGAGCGTACCAGCCCCTCAAATCCGTTGAAGACCGAGAGCAGGATAATCATCGCCGCCACCGGCATTGCCACAGCCACAACGCTCACCCCCGAGATCAGGTTAATCACCGAGTGGGACTTGCGCGAGAACAAGTAGCGACGGGCAAAGCGCAGCGAGAGCATCCTTACAAACCTTTTTCTACTTCAACTTCTCCTCGATATTGCGGATATACTCCAGCGAATCGTCCAAGAAGAACTGCAACTCGGGGACCACCTTCAGCTGGTTCTTCACACGGCGGCCCAACTCACGACGCAGGAACCAATTCTTCTCCTCCATCGCCTTTATGACCTCTTCACCCCGCTCAAAGGGGAAGACACTCACATAGACCTTTGCATAGGCCAAATCGGGCGAGATACTCACAGCCGTAACCGTTACGAGCGTTCCCAGCGTGCAGGGCTTGCCGTCACGCTGAAAAATCTCGGCCATATCGCTCTGAATCTGGCGGGCAACCTTCTGTTGCCGAATCGACATCGTCTCCATACTCTATTCTTTTCTATTCTTTTCTATTCTTTGTTTTTTCGTTTCGTACGGTCTTACGGTCTTACGTTAGAAGAGGCTGGCTACCTGCGCCCTCTCTTCGAGCCCGAGGAGCTGCCGGCCGTATAATTAAAATCTACCGAACTCTTCTCCCGCTTCTTGCGAGGCAGCTTCCAGACATCGAAGCCCTCCTTGTTGAAGCGGTAGGCGACACCCACCGAAATCATCAAATTATCGAGCGGCGAGCGCAGAGGGGTGGCCCAGAAGGGGTTCTCGGGGCCGTCGGTTCCGTTGTCGGCATACTTGTTTCTGTTGCGCAGCACATCGCCCAGGCCAAAGTAGTAACGCACACGGGCCGAAATCTCAAACTGCTTGACCAGCACCGAGACACCTCCGCCACCCGCAAGGCCATAGCCCCAACGATTGTCGCGAGGTGTCTTGTAGGTGTAGTCCCCCTTCCAATTCTCCACACGGTCGTAGTCGCGGGCAATCTCATTCTCGTAGTTGCCCCCGAAACGATAGCTGAAGGTTACAGCCGCCTCCAGGAAGATGCGCACACGCTTCTTGACATAGAGATGGGGCTGCCAAACGATGGGCAGCGTAATGGAGTTCAACCTTCGCGAATAGTACTGCATCGGCTCACCCTCCTCGGTAATCGAGGCGTAGGGGGCATACGAAAAGGCGTGCTGAATAAACTCCAAATCCAGACCGAAGCACCCCACATAGCGTTGCAGACCGTAGTGGCGCCACGAAACTCCGGCTGTATAGAGGCCCCAGGTACCCCGCATCTCCTGCTCGGGATAGAGGCGGGCACTGCCCATTCCATAACCCACATAGCCGCCAAAGGTGTGCTGGGCCCGCAACTCGGAGCACCATCCACCGGCCAGCAGCGCCACCACACACAGTATAAAAACTCTCTTTAACTTCATCATTACATCATTCTGTTAGCCGAACTTCCGCTACGCATCGAGCCACCGCCGCTGCCAAAGCCGCCCATAGCACCGCCAAAGCCGCCCATGGCGCCACCCATACCGAAGCCGCCCTGCGACGAGTTACCGTGGTTACTGTTCTGACCGCTCTTGGCCGCCTCGGCAGCCTTCTCGGCCTCCTTCTCGAGGCGTTGCAGCTCACGCTTATCGAGCAGTTCGATGAGCGACTGCATCGTCACCGGAGCAAACAGTTCGTTCATATCCATCTCCAACTCCACCTCCCAATTGACCTTGGTGGCGAAGGTATCGTTACCCTCCTTATCGACATAGTACTCGGCACGCTCGGGTTGGCGATGCTCGACCACATTGCCCGTATCCCACTTGCCGTTGCCGTTCATATCCTCAATCACACGGAAGCGGATATCGCCCGCCGGAACGTAGTTGAACTGCACCAGACCGCCCGCCGAGCCCTTCTCCTGCTGCAACGAGCCGCTGCCGTTGAGCAGCTGCACGATGTAAGTAGCCCCCTTCAGGCGCGGTTTGAGGTTGATTTTCACCGTGGCAAACTTCTCGGGCAGCAGGGTCGTATAGCTGCCACCGAGCGAGTCGTTGGAGTAACCGGCCACATCGGTAAAGGTCCCCTTGGGGATATAGAGTTTGTAGCTCTTACCCTGCTCCCACTTGACATCCAGGTGCCAGCGGCGCATATTGGCCGTGTCGCGGCGGAAGTGAATCGGCACCCGTTGGGGCTCCTTCTCGGGCTCCTCCAAAGTCAGCTCCACAGCCGTCGAGTCGAACTTCACGAGCGGATAGTCGAAATCGACCGAGAGACTCTTCTCGGGGTTCACCTCGCCCGTGAGCGAGAGTTTATAGCCAAACGGATTGGGTTTTTCGGGCTCTTTATACTCTTCGCCGGCCGCCTCGGCCTTCTCGCGGGCACGCTCCTGCTTCTCGCGCTCCTTCTGCTCCTCCTTCGATTCGACATAACGCCAGGCAAGTTTCAGGGGTTCGGTATGCTCGACCAGCTGGTTGATGGAGTCGTGTTTGAAGTAGGTGAGCGAGCCACGAATCGTATCGGGCAGCTCTGCTGCGGGCACATTAAACCACAGGGCCACCGTATCGCGACCGATGGTCTGCGGGTCCCAAATCACCTTCTCGGCCGGAATGCTGTCGAACTCCAACTTGCGCACATCGGGATTCGGAGCTCCGAAGTAGAGCAGGGCCTTGTGCTGGGCAGGGCGCTCCTGCTGCGTGAGGTATTGACGCTTGAAGGCCTTGTCGGTAAACATGCGGAAGTAGAGCTGCGGCTCGGCCGTGGGGTATTGGCGAATCGAGTCATACCAAATTGCGAAGTCGGGCAGCTCAGCCGGATTGCAGGGCTCCTCGAGGAATCCCACCTGGTCCACCGAGGGCTCATAGAGCTGGTTGTTGTTGGTATCCTCGATGGCATAG
>CAYRPL010000021.1:0-17062 GCA_964426045.1 uncultured Alistipes sp.
GGAGATTACGGTGGAGCCGATGAAGACATGGCAGGGCGGAGAGATGCGGAAGGCTGTATCGCAGTAGAGGAACCAATCGCTCATGATTCCCGCCTCCTTAAAGAGCTCCATCAGGTGGTAGAGTTTTTCGCTTTGGCCCAACTCCACGGCCAGCAGCAGGCCCGAGCGGCGAATTTCTACTACTTGGGGGTGGTTCTTCAGCAACTCTTCATAGAGGGATCCCTTCTCTTCGACCTGCTCGACCACCCGGTGCTCTTTCAGGTAGCGGAAGGCGGCCAGCCCCGCAGCGCAGCAGACCGGGTGACCTCCGAAGGTGGTGATGTGTCCCAATACGGGGTTGGTTTGGAGCGTATCCATCACCTCGTGGCGGGCGACGAAGGCTCCAAGGGGCATCCCCCCGCCAAAGGCCTTGGCCAGGCAGACAATGTCGGGCGTCACGCCATACTTCTGCATCGCAAACATCGCTCCCGTGCGGCCCATGCCGGTCTGTATCTCATCGAAAATCAGTAGCGCCCCTACCTCATCACAGCGTCGGCGCAGCGCCTCGAGGTA
Source organism: uncultured Alistipes sp. (assembly GCA_964426045.1). Lineage (GTDB taxonomy): Bacteria > Bacteroidota > Bacteroidia > Bacteroidales > Rikenellaceae > Alistipes. Next base: position 553 of record CAYRPL010000021.1, read on the forward strand.
ACCCGCCTTCGGGAGGCGCACACCCGCCTCACCCTGCACCGGTTCGACCAGCACGGCCGCAGTGCGTCGGGTGATGCGTTCAAGCATCGAAAAGTCATTAAACTCAATGGCCTGCGTGTCGGGCAGCAGGGGTCGGAAGGCCGCCTTCCACTCCTCGCCCTCGGGGGTGCCCATCATCGACATAGCGCCATGCGTGGAGCCGTGATAGGCCCGACGCATCGAGATAAGTTCCGTGCGACCCGTAAAGCGTTTGGCCAACTTCAAGGCCCCCTCCACAGCCTCGGCACCCGAGTTCAGGAAGTAGACCGCCTCCAATGGCTCGGGCAGGGCGGCGGCAATCTCGGCAGCATAGGTCACCTGCGGGGCCTCGACGAGTTCGCCATAGACCATCACATGCATATAGCGGGCAGCCTGCTCCTGCACGGCCTTGACAACCGCAGGGTTGCAGTGGCCCACATTCGAGACCGAGACTCCGGCCACCAGGTCGTAGTATCGCTTCCCCTCGGGGGTATAGAAGAAGGTGCCCTCGGCACGCTCCACCTCGACCAGCATAGGCGAGGGTGAGGTTTGGCCGACATGGCTCAGGAATTGTTTGCGGAGGATGGTTTTCATTCGGCAGGTTCTGTCCAATCGTTGTTGCGTTTAATCAGCTCCACCAGGCGATCGAGGGCCTCCTCCTGGGGGATATTCTTCTCGACCACGGTGCGACCCTTATAGAGGGTAATCCGCCCGGGGGCTGCCCCCACATAGCCGTAGTCGGCATCGGCCATCTCGCCCGGGCCGTTTACGATACACCCCATCACACCAATTTTGAGGTTTTTCAGGTGCGAGGTGCGGGTCTTAATCGTGGCTAAGGTCTGCTCTAAATCATAGAGTGTGCGGCCGCAACCCGGGCAGGCGATATACTCCGTATGCGAGAAGCGGACACGGGCCGCCTGGAGAATCATCAGCTCAATCTCGCGTACCTGCTCCTCGCTCAATTGCGGGGCCTCAATCCAGATGCCGTCGGCCAAGCCGTCGAGGAAGAGGGCTCCCAGGTCGGCTGCCGCCTTGATGGCCACCTGCTCCACATCGCCCTCGTAGCGGCACTTCACCACCACGGGCACGGCATCTTGACGATTCAGAATCGCAGCACGCAGCTCGGCAGTCGGGTTGGTCGTTTGGGCCTCAACAACCACAAAGCCATCGAGTGGCTCGCTGTGGATAACGGGGGTGGTTACCTCGGAACGACGCTTGAAGTGGTAGGGCGAGTAGCGCTCGGGGTGCAACACCTCGAATTGGCCCTCACGCACCGCAAAGTGGTCGATAAGCATCCGAGCCACGGGAATTTCGTTCTCGGGGGCCTCGGTGAGCGACACACGAATCGTATCACCAATGCCGTCGGCAAGCAGGGCTCCGATACCCACGGCACTCTTGATGCGCCCCTCCAAGCCGTTTCCGGCCTCGGTAACGCCCAAGTGAATCGGGTAGGTCATCCCCTCCCTTTGCATCGCCTCGACCAAGAGGCGGTAGGCGGCCACCATCACGCGCGTATTGCTCGACTTCATCGAGACCACCACCTGGTCGAACTCCTCACGTTGGCAGATGCGCAGGAACTCCATCGCAGCAGCCACCATTCCCTCGGGCGTATCGCCCCACTCATCGAAGATGCGCTTGGAGAGTGAGCCGTGGTTTACCCCCACACGCAGGGCTACACCCCGCTCGCGGCATTGGGCAATCAGCCGCTCCAAATCGCCTCTGTCGAGGCGGTAGTTTCCCGGGTTGATGCGCACCTTATCGACATATTGGGCCGCCACGGCTGCCACCTCGGGCAGGAAGTGGATATCGGCCACCAGAGCCGCCTTCAATCCTCGGGCTCGGCACTCGTGCATAATCTGCTGCAGGTTTTCGCCCTCTTTGCGGCCCTGGGCCGTAAGGCGTACAATGCGCCCTCCGGCCTGCTCGATACGCTCGATTTGAGCCACCGAAGCGGCCGTATCGTTGGTATCGGTGTTGGTCATCGATTGGGCGGCAATGGGGTGTCGGGCACCGATGCGCTCCTCACCGATGCGCACCTCGTGACTTGTGCGACGCAAGTATCTGTTCAAGTTCATAAGCAAACGTTCTGCTCTTCGGTTTTACGATTTCAATACACAAAGGTATAAAATTTTGAATTTTAAATTTTGAATTTTGAATTATTTTGTACCTTTGTATGGTATGAATTTAAGCGAAGTGAACTTTTTTGATGTTGTAACCCTGCTTGTGGGCCTGTGGGCTGTGATTGCGGGGTGGCGACGCGGCGTGATTTTGCAGCTGGGCTCGCTGGCCGGAATCCTCTTGAGCCTCTACCTGGCCTCACGCTACGGCACGGAGGCGGGGCAACTGCTCCACCTGGGCGAGAGCTGGGTCTCGGTCGGAGGTTTCATACTTGTGGCCCTCGTAACGCTTATCGGCGTGGCGCTTATCGGTCGCTTGGCCCGTAAGCTCTTTCGGTTTGCCGGCTTAGGGGTCATCGACATCCTGCTCGGTATTCTGATTTCGCTCTTGAAGTGGCTCTTGCTGCTCAGCGCCATCTACACCGCCTTTGGAGCGCTGAACCGCACGCTGAATTTAGTCGAGACATCGGCCCTGGAGCGCTCACGCACCTTTGGGCCCGTCTGCCGTGTGGCCGACTATGTGATGCCCTATGTTCACCGCACGCTGGAGGGTGCCGACCTCGAGGAGTGGATCCCCGAGCAGCCCGCAAAAACCGAAGTAAAAACCCCGCAGAACGATGCAGAGTAGCCTGAGTGGAGTGGTGATACGAGCCACCGGAAGCTGGTATGAGGTGCTGACCCCCGAAGGGGAGGTGGTGCCCTGTCGCATTCGTGGCCGCCTGCGCCTGAAGGGGGTACGCTCGACCAACCCCGTGGTGGTGGGTGACAGGGTTCGCTGCGAGGCCCAGGAGGAGGGCGACTACGCCATCTCGGCCATCGAGCCGAGGCGCAACTATGTGATTCGCCGCGCCTCGAACCTCTCGAAGGAGTTTCATATTATTGCCGCCAACATCGACCGGGCCCTGCTCATTGTGACCCTTGTTCAGCCCGAGACGGTGCGTGAATTTATCGATCGCTTCCTGGTCACCTGCGAGGCCTACAAGATACCGGTCATCATCGCTTTGGCCAAGATCGACCTGGCCCGAGCCTATCCCGAGGCTGTGGCCGACTTCAAGGCCTGCTACGAGGGGGCCGGCTACCAAGTGCTGGAGCTCTCGGCCACCGAGGGCGACGGCGTAGAGAGGGTGCGCGAGTTGGTGCGCGAGGGTACCACCCTGCTGTCGGGCAACTCGGGCGTGGGAAAATCGACCCTGATACGGGCCCTCGACCCCTCGATTGATGCCCGCACGGGCGAGATTTCGGAGAGCCACCACAAAGGCAAACACACCACCACCTTCTCGACGATGTATCGCCTGCAGTCGGGAGGTTCGATTATCGACACCCCAGGTATCAAGGGGTTCGGATTGATCGACATCGACGGGGCCGAGCTGTGGCACTACTTCCCCGAGATGATTGGTCGCGCGGGCGACTGCCGCTTCTACAACTGCACCCACACCCACGAACCGGGCTGTGCGGTTGAAGAGGCCGTGCGCAAGGGCACTATCGCCTTCTCGCGCTACGAAAGTTACCTGAAAATTCTGGACGAAGATGACAAATACCGCAAATAGCCGCGCCTGGTATGAAGAGCGCATCGCCTACCTTCGGGAGTTTATGACCGAGGAGCGCCGCGAGACCTTAGAGCGCGTCTTGGGAATGCGTACCCACTATATGACCATCCTGATGGAGAACACCTTCCATCCGCAGAACGCCTCGGCACTGGTACGCCACTGCGAGGCCTTCGGCGTGCAGCACCTGCACACCATCGAGACCCGTTGCAAGTTCAACCCCAACCTCAATATCGTGCGTGGCACCGACAAGTGGATCGAACTCAAGCGCCACGGCTCGACCGCCGAGGCCCTGCAAGCACTCAAAAATGAGGGCTACCGCATCGTCGCCACCACCCCCCACCGCGAGAGCTGCACCCCCGAGAGCTTCGATGTCACGAAGGGTAAGTTTGCGTTAGTCTTCGGCACCGAGCACGCCGGCATCTCCGACGAGGTGATTGAGGCGGCCGACGAGTTCCTGCGTATCCCGATGTGCGGTATGGTCGAGAGCCTCAATGTCTCGGCCTCGGCAGCGATTCTGATCTACCAGCTCTCAACCCGTATGCGCGAGCAACTCCCTAAGGCGAGCTGGCAGCTCGATGAGGCCGAGTATATCGAGACGCTCTATCGATGGTCGCACGGCAGTGTGCGCGATGCCGAAGGGATTCTTCGCCGCCAATTTGGCGAGTAGTAGAATAAATTACTAACTTTGCACCCCAATTGACAAACACATAAGGTATGAAGAAACATCTGGTTAAGGTTGTTGTTCCCCTCTATCGCGAGACTTTCAGCGAGCGAGAACTTCAGTCGGCCCTCCACAACCGCGAGGTACTGCGTAACTACCCCACCGTCTATCTCCTTCCCGAGGGACTTCCAACCCCCAAGGAGATTGAGGGCGAGGAGATTCTGCGCGTGACGACCGATTGGTTAGGGGTACAGAACGGAATCCCGGGCTACAATCGTATGATGATGGCCCGCGCTTTCTACGACCTCTTTGCCGACTGCGAGTATATCCTGATTTGCCAAACCGACGCCTGGATCTTCCGCGACGAGCTGAAAGAGTGGTGTGAGAAGGGCTACGACTATGTGGCAGCCCCCTGGGCCAAGCGAGGCTACTACTTCCGCTTTCCGGTCAAGCAGTACCTGGCCCTGCGCCGCCTGCTGACCCCCAAGCTCCGCATGTTGCGCCAATATGGCTTCAACCGCATCGGAAACGGAGGCCTTTCGCTGCGTAAAGTGGAGAGCTTCCGTAAGGCCTGCGACCGCTATGCAGAGCGCATCGCCTACTTCAATACGCAGCGTTGCCACCTCTATAACGAGGACTTCTTCTGGGCCTGTGTCCCCGAAGAGTTCCGCTACCCCTCGCTCGAAGAGGCCCTCGGCTTCTCGTTTGATGTCAAGCCCGCCTTCTGCTACGAACTTGCCGGCCGCAAAATCCCCTTCGGCTGCCACGCCTGGTACAAAGAGCCGATGTATCAATTCTGGCAACAATTTATTAAATAGCCCCTCGCGCTATTTAATGAGCAATGAGCAATGAGCAATTAACTAAAACCGAGTCGCCTGTGTGACTCGGTTTTAGTTTTAGTTTTAGTTTTAGTTTTCATTTTGACCTCTCCGTCAAATCCATTTTAGGCTAAGGGGCTGATTTCAAGCTGTTCGGGGCTAAAATTCGGGGTTTCAAATTGTAAGCAAACAGACGATTCGAGTAAATAAATGTAAGCAAAATAGGCGATTTTCAAAAAAATTGATAAATTTTGTAAAATTTTTAAGAAAATACTTGCAGGGAATAATTTTTCGCCTTATCTTTGCAGTGAAGTTTTAAGGTTCATTTAGGTTAGTAGTTTTAGGTTGGTTGAGGAAATCGGCAGGTTGTAACAAAAGGTGCTGCTACGGCAGCAGGTTTTGTTACTAAGATGTAAAGCGGTGCTCGCTTGACATCGAATACCTCCGATGCCCTCACTTTTTTTTGCCCATTGAAGGGCAACAAAATGAGCTATGAGCGCCTTTGGCGAAATGAGCAATGAGCAATTGTTAAAAGAGGCTGTCTAACAAGTCTAATTCTAACGATTTCACCCCCGCCAGAAGTGCATCTGACGGGGGTGATTTTCAATATTTGGGACTTGTTAGACAGCCCCTTAGTTTTAGACAGGGTATTGCCCGGGCTGAGGAAGCTGTGACCTCATTGTTCATTACTCATTGCTCATTTTTCTGCCCGGCAGAAATCTCCTACTTTTTATTATAGGCATTCATAGTTCGCTGGGCGCCCATGGCGACAAACGAGAGGGTGGCATCGACGAAATTTTTCAGCTTTTCAGGCATCTGCTGCTCCTCGTCGGGGGTCCACTGTCCCAGGACATAGTCTACCTGATAGCCACGCGGGAAGTCGCCGCCAATACCGAAGCGGATACGCGAGTAGGCATCGGTTCCTAAAAGTTCGTTGATGTTCTTCAATCCGTTATGGCCGCCATCGGAGCCGCGCATACGCATACGGAGGGTACCGAAGGGCAGGGCGATATCGTCGACGATGACCAGCAGGTTCTCCATCGGAGTTTTGGTCGCCTCGAGCCAATAGCGAACCGCCTTACCCGAGAGGTTCATATAGGTCGAGGGCTTAAGCAGGGTGACGATATGTCCACGGTGGCGCATCTCGGCCACGGCGCCGTAGCGGTCGGTCGAGAAGCTGATACCCGCCTTCTCGGCCAAGGCATCCAGGACACGGAATCCGATGTTGTGGCGCGTATTGTGGTATTCGGCGCCGATATTTCCCAATCCTACGATAAGGTATTTCATACTATTGTCCGTTTCGTTTTCTTCGGCTGCGGGGGTCGATTTCGACCATCCGCGAAGCCACTTAAAGAGGGTAGAAAACACGTTTTTGCAGGTTAACAATATAGGGCTGCCATTGCTGACAGCCCCATATTCGGTCGAAGAGTTCTATTACTTCTTGCCGGCAGCCTCGGCAGCAGCAGCACCACGCGAAGCACGGGTAACGCGAACTGCGCAGACAGCGGTGGTTGCGGGGGTCAAGAACTTCAGGTTCTCGTACTGAAGATCACCTACGAAGATGGTCTTACCCACACCCAGCGGCGTAACGTCGATAACAATCTCATCGGGCAGGTTCTCAACGTGGGCGCTAACTACGAGCTTGCGGGCCGAGAGAACCAGCTTACCACCGACCTTCACACCCTCGGCGTTACCGGTCAGGCGTACAGGAACGGCGATAGCCACGGGCTTGCCGGGCTGAATCTGATAGAAGTCGATGTGGAGAATCTGCTCGCGAACAGGGTGGAACTGCACCTCGCGCATTACAGCCTGGTAAACCTGGCCGTCGATGGTCAGCTCAACAACATACGAAGCAGGGGTGTAGATCAGGGGCTTAACAGCCTTTGCATCTACCGAGAACGAAACGGCCTGGCCGTTACCGTTCAGCACGCAGGGAATCATACCCTCGCGACGAACCGCCTTGGCGGCCTTCTTACCGTAGTCGTTGCGAGCTACGGCCGAAATCTGAAGCGTTTTCATTTTTTTGAAAATGAGTTAAAAGTTAATATTACCACCGGCGGTTCTCAGCCCCAAAGTTCGCACCCTGTTCTTCGCACAAAGCTTGCACCTTGTCTTTTACTCCAAAGTTCGCACCTTGTTCTTAATGCGCCCCCTCGGGCCCCAATTCCGCCTGATTTTGCGGGGCAAAGATAGTAAATAAGTTGCCCAAAACCAAAAAGTTTGTAAAAAAAGCACCTTCCGAGAGGGAAAGTGCTTGTAAAATCGAGCTGTGTCGCCTGAGCAACCCACTCTGTGGGCTGTTAGAAGTACTTGACGGTCTTGCCTTCGATGGCCGAAATCAGGTTGTTGGCGGCCGACGAGGCTCCGATGCGGAAGAGGTCGGTGGTGAGCCACTCGGAACCCAGAATCTCCTCGACGATGGTGTAGTAGAGGGCGGCATCCTCGGCGGTGCGAACACCTCCGGCGGCCTTGAAGCCCACCTTGCGGCCCGTCTTCTCGTAGTAGTCGCGGATGGCCTGGCACATCACAACGGCCGCCTCGGGGGTGGCTGCCACGTCGATCTTACCGGTCGAGGTCTTGACAAAGTCGGTGCCGGCAAACATCGACAAGAGCGAGGCCTTGCGAATCAACTCGGGGGTTTTGAGAGCTCCCGACTCGATGATAACCTTCAGAACAACACCCTCGTCCATCTCACCACGAATTACCTCGACCTCGTTGGCAGCCTCATCGTAGGCTCCGGTGAGCATCTTACCGACATTGAGCACGATATCAATCTCATCGGCTCCGTTCTCGATGGCCATGGCCACCTCCAGCATCTTGACCTCCAAGAAGGTCTGCGAGGCGGGGAATCCGGCAGCAACGCTCGTGATACGCATCGGCGAGCCATCCACGGCCAGACCTACGGTATCGACAAACGAGGGGTAGACACAAATCGAGGCCACATTGGGGATGTGGGGGTAGTCCTGGTAGAACTCAACGGCACGACGCGCAAAGCGGGTCACCGACTCTACGGAGTCGTTACACGAGAGTGTCGTGAGGTCGATGGTCGAGTAGCAGAACTTATAGACCTCGGGGTTGAGGTTGCGGGCTGCGGCCTCCTTGATACGGGCCACCTCTTGGGCTACCTGCTCCTCGGTGGGAGCCGGAGCATACTGTTGCAGTTTGTCGGCGTATTCCATACTGTGTAGTTTTTCGATTCGGTTTCAATGTCCACTCGGCTACCTCGTCTTATGCGACCGCCCCTACTATATATAATAAGGTATGGTCATATGAGGTACGGGCACTCTACGATAGCAAAATTAGTAATTTTTTGCCATAAAACAAAACCAAGGCCAAAAACTAATCAAATTAGTAATTAGAAATTAGTAATTAGCAATTAAAAGCGCCCCTTTTGCTCATTGCTCATTGCTCATTAAACAAGCCGGGGGTGGGGATAAAAAATTGGCGAGCCCAACGGCCCGCCAATTCTCTTGGGTGAGGAGATTTACTCCAGCACACCCTTCAGGTTTACATCCGAAGCGGCCTTCTGAGCCAGAGCGGGGTTCTTGGCAACGGCGCTGTTGAGCTGAGCCTTGGCGGTTGCGAGGTCACCCTCCTTCTTGGCGATTACGGCGCGCAGGTAGTCGGCATCGGCCGAGTTATCCTTGGCGATGGCGTTCTTGGCAGCGGTGTAATCCTTGTTCATCACATAAGCAATGGCGGCGTTCATGCCCTCGAGCTGCTTGGCAGCCGACGAGTAGTCACCCTTCACGGCAGCAGCCATAGCCTTGGTGTTGGCATCGGCAGCCTGGAGGTACTTGTCAGCCTCGGCGGTCTTGCCGTTGGCCATGTTGGCCAGAGCCAGGTTGTTCGACAGAGCGCTGTTGGTCGAGCCGAGTTGGGCAGCCTTCTCGAAAGCCTTCAGAGCGGCATCCTGCTTACCAACCTCCGACAGAGCGATACCCAGGTTGTTGTAGGCACGCAGGTCGTTGTACTTCTGAGCGGTGTGATCCAGTACCGAAACCTTCTGCTCACCGTTGGTGATCAGGCTCTCGGCAGCGTAGAGCAGCTCCTCGTTGTTCAGCTCGTTGTACTTCTTCTCGTTTACCAGGGCCATGATCTCCTCATCGGTCTTACCCTCGATCTCGGTCGAGTTTACCACCTGCGAGCGGCGCAGCTTGGGCAGCACATCGCTCTTCAGCTCCTCGAATACCGAAGCCATGTTCTTGATCTCAGCCTCACGCTGTGCCGACGAGCTGTAGAGGCCCAGCACCTGCAGAATGAGGTTCTTGTCCTTGATATCCGAAGCGGCAACCAGCTCCTTCAGACCTTCCCAGTCCTCACCATAAGCGGCAGCGTCAACCTCCAGACCGGTACCCTCGAGCAGCTTCTCCAGAGCCTTCTTACCCGACTCCGAACGAGCCTTCGAGAGCTTGTCGTTGTACTGCTCGGGACCATCGGGCGAAGCATAACCCTTAACCACCAGGTACTGGGTAGCACGCTCGTTCTGGCTCTTCTCGTCTACGTTGGCCTTGAAGCCGTCCAGACCCTTAACAGCCACCTTCGATACCTTCGAGTTGTTGATGTCGTATACGATGTCAGCCTTCACAACCTCGGTCGTTACACGCTTGTAGTTGTTGGGCATGGGAATCATCACGGTCGAGAAGTTCAGGTCACCCTGCAGTACGTTCACACCCTGAGCCACGGTCAGACCGAAAGCCTTGCGCAGAGCCAGACCCTCAGCGTTTTCCTCAGCCATTACAGCCAGCTCCTCCTCGGTAGCCACAGCTCCCGTATTGAGGTTAACGAGCGTCATCTCCTTGCAGTTACCCTTCGGGCACTTGATCTCGGCGCGAATCTGCAGCTCGCTCACCTTCATACGCTCGTCATAGGGGAACTCGGCGTGCATCGAGTATACACCGTCGGCCTTCTTGGCTACCACGGTGTAGTTCTCGTCTACCTTCTCACCCTGGAAGTACTTGGGAGTACCGGCAACCTCGCCACCCTCGAATACAATCACGGGCGTAACCTTGGCAACAGCCTTGGCGTTGAAATACTTGGCAGGAATCGTTACGTTGATGTCGGCAGCAACCACACCGTTGGTCAGCTCCAGCACCTCGGGGGTGCAGGTAACCTGAATGTCGTCACGATTCTTGGCCATCTTCTTGAAGCAGTTACAGCTCGAGAAAACCAGAGCGGCAGCTGCGAGCACAAGGCTCAGTTTCATAAAGTTTTTCATAATCGTTTTTTGGTTTTAATGTGTTATTGTTGTTCTATTATATCTTCTACACTATCCTCCATTTGCACAACTTCCAATACCACTTTGCAATTCGCCCGGGGCCTTTTGCGGGAAGTTCAACCGCAAATATAGAAATATATTTTGACAAAAAAGTGAAAACGGAGCGAAAAATCGCTCCGTCTTCCTAAAAATGTCGCTTTTTATGCTCTTTGCAGCCCAAAAGGGGCGCCAAGCAATCCGACAGGCTACTCCTTGCGGTCGTGACGACGCTCACCACGCTCGGGGCGGGGACGACGCTCACGCTCCACATAGCCCTCGGGCTTGGGGAGAAGAACCTTGTGCGAGAGCTTCAGCTTGCCGGTCTTGGCATCTACGCCGATGAGCTTCACCTCAATCTCGTCACCCTCCTTCAGGCCGGTCTCCTCCATGGTCTCGAATCGTTTGTAGTCGATCTCCGAGATGTGGAGCAGGGCATCCTTGCCGGGCAGAATCTCTACGAAGGCACCGAACGATACAATCGAGCGAATCTTACCCTTGTAGGTCTCACCCACCTCGGGCTGAGCCACGATGGCCTTGATGCGGGCCAGAGCGGCGTCGATAGCCTCCTTGTCCTGACCGAAGATATCCACATAACCCTTGTTGTCATCCTCGGTGATGGTGATGGTCGTACCGGTGGTCTTCTGAATATCCTGAATAACCTTACCGCCCGGGCCGATAACGGCACCGATGGTCTCCTGCGGAATGGTAATCTGAACCAGACGGGGTACGAAGGGCTTGTACTCGGCGCGGGGCTCCGAGATGCACTCCGTGAGCTTCGAGAGGATGTGCAGACGACCTACACGAGCCTGCTCCAGGGCCTTGGCCAGCACCTCATACGAAAGACCGTCTACCTTGATATCCATCTGCGTAGCGGTGATACCGTCAGCGGTACCCGTCACCTTGAAGTCCATGTCGCCCAAGTGGTCCTCGTCACCCAGAATATCCGACAGCACGGCCCAGCGACCCGTTGCCGAATCCGAAATCAGACCCATGGCGATACCCGAAACGGGCTTCTTGAGCTTCACACCGGCATCCATCAGGGCCAGCGTACCGGCACATACGGTAGCCATCGACGACGAACCGTTCGACTCGAGAATATCCGAAACCACACGCACAGCATAGGGGTTCTCGTCACCTACGGGTACCATCGGCTTCAGGGCACGCCATGCCAGGTGGCCGTGACCAATCTCGCGGCGGCTCAGGCCACGCGAAGCCTTGGCCTCACCGGTCGAGAAGGGCGGGAAGTTGTAGTGGAGTACAAACTGCTCGCTACCCTGAACCAGCACCTCATCCTTAATCTTCTCGTCGAGCTTCGTACCGAGGGTTACGGTCGTGAGCGACTGGGTCTCACCACGCGTAAAGACGGCCGAACCGTGGGCGCAGGGCAGGTAGTCGGTCTCGCACCAGATGGGGCGAATCTCGTCGGTCTTACGACCATCCAGACGCTTACCCTCGTCGAGAATCATGTTGCGCATCGCCTTCTTCTGTACATCGTCGTGGAAGTACTTGTGAATCAGCGCAGCCTTCTCCTCGAGCTCCTCTTCGGTAAAGCGGGCGGCGAACTCGGCCTCCAGGGCGTTGAACATATCCTCGCGCTCGTGCTTCATCGTACCGCTCGTAGCGATGGCATAGGCCTTGTCGTAGAGCTCGGTGATGATCTGCTGGCGCAGCTCCTCGTCGTTGTTCTCGTGGCAGTAGGTGCGCTTTACATCCTTACCGAGCTCCTTCATCAGCTCGATCTGTACGGCGCAGTGCTTCTTAATCTCCTCGTGAGCGAACTTGATGGCACCGAGCATAACATCCTCCGATACCTCCTTCATCTCACCCTCAACCATCAGGATGTTGTCAATCGTACCGGCCACCATGATATCGAGGTCGGCCGACTCCATCTCCGAGAAGTTGGGGTTGATCTTGTACTCGCCACCGATGCGAACCACGCGCACCTCCGAGATGGGGCCCTCAAAGGGGATGTCCGATACGGCCAGCGCCGACGAAGCGGCCAGACCGGCCAGGGCATCGGGCTGAATATCCTTCTCGGCCGAGATCAGATTTACCGTTACATAGACCTCGGCGTGGTAATCCGAGGGGAAGAGGGGGCGCAGAGCACGGTCTACCAGACGAGCCACCAGAATCTCGGCGTCGTTGGCCTTACCCTCACGCTTCATAAAACCGCCCGGGTAACGACCGGCTGCGGCATACTTCTCTTTGTACTCCACCTGCAGGGGCATGAAGTCCGTGTCGGGCTTTGCCTCCTTGGCAGCTACTACGGTGGCGAGCAGCATCGTGCCGCCCATCTTGACTACCACCGAACCGTCGGCCTGCTTGGCCAGCTTGCCGGTCTCGATCATGATCTCGCGACCATCGGCAAGCGTAATGTACTTACGCACAGCGTTGTACAGCTTCTTTTCTTCCATAAAATATTGCGTCCAAAAAAAATGTGAATAAAATTCCGAAAAATAGGGCCCCCAAGGGGGCCCCGTTTCCCGACCAACGTAAGTTTACTTACGCAGGTTCAGCGTCTTGACGATGGCGCGATAGCGCTCAATGTCTACCTCCTTGAGGTACTCCAACAGCTGGCGGCGCTTACCTACCAGGCGCAACAGGGCACGCTGGGTGCCGAAGTCGTGCTTGTTGGACTTCAGGTGGTTCGTAAGGTGGTTGATACGGTACGAAAACAACGCGATCTGGCTCTCAGGCGAACCCGTATCCGTGTTAGACTTGCCGTACTGGCCGAAAAGCTCCTGCTTTTTCTCTGCGGTTAAATAACCCATAGTTTTAAATAATTTTAAAAGTTCCACTCTACGACGTATTCTCCTTACCGAATCACGCCAGAGCGTGGCGCAAAGGTACACATTTTTTTGGAAACCAAACATTTTTCGACCTTAATTCTCTCTAATTGAGCAGATTTTTATCCTTTTTGTATGAAAATCGCTCATTGTGGTCGAATTTTTTGGTTCCTTTCCGAAGAATTTTGTGCTATTCTTCGCTTTTTTTGCTATCTTTGCATCGTGAACAGACCCATCATATACTTAGTCGCCCTGCTCGGCCTGCTGGTCGGGTGCCAAAAGAGCGCCTCCTACCGCACGGTTCAGGGGGTGATGCTCGGCACAACCCTCCACCTGGTGGCCGAGAGCCCCGAGGAGTCGGCCGAACTCTACGCCCTGGCGATGGATATCGACGCCGAGATGAAGCGCTCGATGTCGATTTTCGATGCCAACTCGCTGCTCAGCCGCCTGAATCGCTCCGAGACCGACTCGGTGGATTGCCACATTCTCTACAACCTGCAGCTGGCCGACGAGATTGGCGCCCTGAGTGGTGGTGCCTACGACGTGACGGTGGCCCCGTTAGTCAAGGCCTGGGGCTTTGGCGGTGAGGGACGCGAAAAGGAGCCCAACCTCGATTCGCTGCTGCAATTTGTGGGCCGCGAGAAGGTGGCCCTCGAGGAGCTGGAGGGGCGCACACGGCTGTGGAAGGCCGACGAGCGCGTACAGCTCGACTTCAACTCCATTGCCAAGGGGTACACGGTAGACCTGATTGCCCGCGAGCTCCAGGCCCGAAAAATAGAAAATTTTTTAGTTGATGTCGGGGGTGAGATTCGCTGTCAGGGGAAGAACAGCCACGGAGGCGCCTGGCGTATAGGCATTGAGCGACCCGTAGATGGGGCGCTACCGGGCGAGAGCTACGAGATGCGCCTGGCTCTCGACCGAGGGGCGATGGCCACCTCGGGCAACTATCGTCGCTACTTCATGGACTCATCGGGGCGCAAGGTGGCCCACACCATCGACCCCAAGACGGGGCGCAGTGTCCTCTCGCGCCTGCTCTCGGCAACGGTTGTAGCCGACGAGTGTGCCCGTGCCGATGCGATGGCGACGATGTTTATGGCCCTGGGCTCGGAGCGAGCCCTGAAGATGCTGGAGGCCCACCCCGAGTGGCGTGTGCTGTTGATTTTAGCACCCGAAGAGGAGGGCGGAGCGATGGAGTGTCGCATGACCCCTGCGATGCAGGAGTTGGTTTTAGAGTAGGTTAAAGCGATGAAAAAGGCCCTGTTTTTATACAACCCCGAGTCGGGACGCGGACGCATAGGCAGGAATATCGATGCCATTGTGGCGATATTTCGCGGCCACGATTTCACCCTAATCCCCCAGGAGATCGACTTCAACAGGAGTCCTTTTGAGGGGCATGAGGGGTTGGAGTTGGTCGTGGTGGCCGGAGGTGACGGCACGGTGAATTATGTGGTGAATCGGATGAAGCAGGCGGCACTCGACCTGCAGATTGGTGTGATTCCCGCCGGTACGGCCAACGACTTTGCCCGAGCCCTCGGGATGTCGCACGACCCCTTAGAGGCGGCCCGCCAGATAGCCACAGGCGAAGAGGTACGGGTAGATTGTGGTCGCGTGAATGACCTCTACTTCATCAACATCTTCAGCTTCGGCATCTTTACCACCACCTCACAGCGCACCTCGAACAACCGCAAACACCGCATCGGCAAGTTGGCCTACATCATCGAGGGTGTCAAGGAGTTCCGCACGATGCACGCCGTGCCGCTGCAGGTGAAGGCCGACGGTCGGTCGTTTGACCTCAATTCGCTGATGGTGTTAGTCTTCAACGGCGAGACGGCAGGTGGATTCCACCTGGTACGTCGCACGAGCATCCGCGACGGATTGTTCGACGTGGTGATGCTCGAGAAGCGCAACTTCCTCTCCTCGACCGTGGCGATGGGTCACTACCTGCTGGGGGGCAGTCCCCGTATCGTACACCGCCTGCAGGTGCAGCGCCTCGAGATTGAATCGACCCTCAACGAGCCCACCGACATCGACGGACAGCCCGGGGCCGAGTTCCCGCTCACCATCGAGTGTCTGGCCGGCGAGTTGCGCATGCGCTGTCCCAAGGAGAGTAGCAATTAAGAACAAAGGAAACAACAATATAGACATGGATACCGTAGTGAAAAGAAAGCGGCGCAGAGTGGGGGGCACCCCCGAAAAGATCTCCATTGCCCGCATCAAATCGGAGATGAACGACGTGAGCTACCTGTCCGACGACCTGGTAATCACAACCATCAACTCACTAAACTACTACACCGTGATGCAGAAGCCCATCACGGTAGACGGATTTGTGGCCATCATCCTGATGAGCGGCGAGGCAACCGTCTCGCTCAACATGACCGACTACACCATCCACCCCAACGATATGGTCCTCTTCAGCCCCGACTCGATTGTCGACCTGAAGGACTACTCCGACGAGGCGATGGCCTACATCCTGGCCTTCTCCAAGAGCTTCATCAACGAAATACAGGTCGATTTGGCCACCTCGCTGCCGGTTTACATGCGCTTCGGCAAGGAGCCCGTATTGCCCGTATCGGCCAAGGATGTGGCCGAGATTCGCCAGATCTTCCAGCTCATCAAGACCATGCTGCGCAGCGACAAGGAGCGCTACCGCCACGAGATTATTCGCTCGCTCTTCACCACTGCCTTCTACATCATCACCGACCTGAACCAGCGCGAGCGCCCCTCCACCCGCACCAAGGGTCGCGGCGAAGCCATCTTCGAGGAGTTTTCTAATCTTTTGCAACAATACAACAAAAAGGAGAGAAATGTGGGCTTCTACGCCAAGATGCTCAACATCACCCCCAAGTACCTCTCCTCGATCGTAAAGGAGGTTTCGGGAAAGACCGCCGCCCGCTGGATTGACGAATCGGTGATTCTGGAGGCCAAGACACTGCTCAAGTACTCGGGAATGAGTATTCAGGAGATTGCCTACCACCTGAACTTCAGCACGCAGTCCTTCTTCGGCAAGTACTTCAAGCAGCACACCGGGACATCGCCCTCGCGATTTAAACGCAAAGGGTAGTTTTCGATTTTATGCGGTAAATTTTGCACCGCCTTGCTCGCCCCGAATGGGTAGTACCAATGTACAACCCATCCAGGGCTTGCTGCGTTAAGGAAAAACAGGCTCACAACTCAGTCATTGCGAGAAGGTTGCGAAGCAACCGACGTGGCAATCTCTTTACTGACAGTCCTTTCATCTATGCTGTTTCCGCTCCGCAACCTCTTTTGATTGGGAGATTCCCACGGATTTCTATGCACCGAATAGGC
>CAYRPL010000022.1:0-16899 GCA_964426045.1 uncultured Alistipes sp.
TTTGCCGCCTTTGTTGTAATAGTCACCCACCTGATAGGTGCCGGGCTTACGGAACGGAGTGGTTACAGCAGGAGTTGCGGGTTGTGCAGCCGGTTTTGTCGCAGGTTGAGTTGCAGGTTGTGCAGCCGTTTTTTGGGTTTGCTGCTCGACGATTTCGGCATAGTGGGTATAGATGGGAACTTCGAGGACAAGCGCATAGGAGTCCATACTTTGGAGCGGTTCGGGGAATTCGTAGTCAAGCGGAACAAAGAGAAAATCGGGGTGAACAACTCGAATACGACGTGCCCCCTTGGCCATATAGACCAAATACTCGCCAAAACCCTGTTCAGGCTCGCCCACGATATAGCTGTCACTAAATTGGCAGTTGGGGGCGGCAATCTGCACAAGCAGCAGGGCGCAGACATCGCCATTGTTATCGGTACGGGGCTTAAGCTTGGCCGTCAGATTACGCTCACGCAACTCAAAATCGGTGACCGTCAGCTTCTGAGCCGAGAGTTCAACCACAAAAAATGCAGCCACAAGCAAGAGGATAATTTTCTTCATAGAGTCAGTATTTCCGAGTGTACAAAGGTACAAAATAATTCACGATTCACAATTCAGAATTCCTAATTCCTAATTTTTTTCAAATTTGGTAAACTTTTTATCCAAAGGTTTGCTTTTTTACGCTTTTTTTTCTAACTTTGTCTGTTGATAACCCAAAGAAAATCACCACTTGCGAAGAGTTGTCTTCGCCGTTAGTGATGCTTACAAGACCTTAGTTTATGTTTTTTGTCCTCAAAGAGCTCGTGGTTGCCCTGCTGTTGGCCCTGCTGGTCAGCGGCGGAGTCGTGGCTTTGATTGCCCTGATGACCACCTCGACCTATAACCGTTACGACTTCACGAAACCCAAGTCTTTAATCATCCTGGGGCTGTTGCTCATCTTCCTCTTTGCAGAGAGCGCCTGTCTGTTTGGAGCGTGGCGCATCCGTCGTCAGCTGACCCTTGCGTGGGAGCGTGTGGAGCTGACCATGAGCCAGACACAGCGCACCACACAGGCCTACACCGAGCAGGAGTTGGCGCAGCTGGTACGTCAGCAGATTCCCGCAGCCGAGCGCTTCGTCGAGCTGGGCGAGAGCGGCATTCAGGGGGTTACGACAACCGCCCAGGCCTACTATCAGTCGTTGCGCAGCGACCTGAACTGGTATATCTGGAAGCGCATCTTGTGGATGCTCGCAGCAACGCTCATCGGAGGCTTTTTGATGATTCACGACGCCAACCAATCATCGCGCTACGCGGCCTCGTGGGGCATGTACAATCTGGATGACCTTTAATCCGACTTTTCAAGCAAAAACAAATACAAACAAATAAAACTACAAACAGTATGGATAACCACATTTTAATCGGTATCGGTGGAACCGGCGGTAAGATTCTGAAGGCTTTCCGCAAGCGTATGTTTCAAGAGTTTTCGGAGGAGGAGCGTCGCAAGCTCCCCATTGGCTTTATCTATGTAGACTCAAGCAAGGAGATGATGGATCCGAAGGACCAGACCTGGAAGGTTATGGGTCAGGATTCGCGCCTGGGCAAGGAGAGTTTCCTCTACATCCGCGAGGCTTCGCTCGGTTCGCAGCTGGCCAGCGTAGAGAACTACCCCGGCATCTCGAAGTGGATTGGCAGCAAGAAGATTTGGGCCAACATCGTGGGTAACGTCGGTGACGACGGTGCCGCAGCACAGAAGCGCCGCCTGGGTCGTTTTCTCTTCTCGTGCAGCGCCAACGACTACCGCGCCATCCTGACCAACCAGGTAAAGCGTGTACAAGCTATCGGTAGCACCGAGGATATCACCTTCCATGTCTTCGCCGGTTTGGCCGGAGGTACCGGTTCGGGTTCGATTGTGGACCTGGTGGCACAGACCCGCAAGGAGTACCCCCCGCAGGCTGGTCGCTCCTACAAGATTATCCTCTACTGCCAGATTCCGGAGCGTTCACCGCTGCCCAACTGGGACAAGGGACTCTACCACGCCAACGGTTACGCGGCCCTCACGGAGCTCAACGCCCTGAAGGTGGGTATCTTCAAGCCGCACGATGTAACGGCTCAGTTTGAGTTCGTTCCCTGCGACGAGAGCGTCTACAACGCAGCCTTTATCTATACGAATGCCAACGAGAACGGCAAAATCATCAACACGAAGGATGAACTTCCCGTTTTGGTTTCGGACCTTGCGTTCCACTACATCACGATGCGCGTGGACAACAATACGCGTGACTTCATGGATTGCTACTCGACCGAGAATGTCGATCCGAAGGATGAGTTTGATGAGAATGCCGAGAACAAGGAGGATGCCGTACCGGTTCGCTCGAAGGTCTTCAAGGCCTTTGGTCTGAAGCGCATCGTCAATCCCGAGTCGGAGATTCAGGAGTACCTGACCTACACGATGGCCCGCCAGGCCCTCTACCAGTTCAAGTACAACAACTGGACCGACGACCAGGGCTACTGCGATGAGCCCAAGAACGAGGACTACCGCTCGAAGATTGCCGGTGCTGAGGGCGAGGCCTTCCGCCACCGCGTATGCCTTACCGAGAGCCAGCTGAAACTCTCGGAGGGTATCCTCGAGAGCGAGATTGCCGCCAAGTGGAAGACGATTGCCGACGACTGGAAGAGCATCGTTCCGAAACTCTCGATGGCCGCTTGGCAGAACAACGAGTCGCAGGCCTTGAGCGGTCTGACGACCCTCTGCAACCAGCGCTTCGACCAGAAGTTCCGCGAGGTGGGTGTTAAGCGCTTCTACGAGCTGAAGGAGCGCTCGAAGAATGATATTGCAGCCGAGATTCGCAAGAAGGTGGAGAAGGAGTTCTTCGAGTTGTGGCTCAGTGGCAAGGAGCCGATGTCGGCTATCATCAAGCGTATGGCTGTTCTAAACGAGTACATCGACGAGACGCTCGACAACTTCGAGGCCTCGAACCAGAAGAATACGCGCAAGCTCGGTGAGCTGACCGACCGCAAGGCTCAGATGGAGCAGGAGTGGGCTCACACCGGTTTCCTGGGTGCCGCCTTCGGTAAGAAGAAAAACATCTACCAGGACTACACGACCAACCTGGAGAAGATTTGCATCCTGCGCACCGAGATTGAGGCTACGGAGTTTGCCAAGAAGTTGCTCGCACAGGTGAAGGTAGACCTCGGTGACCTGGATAGCGATATCAAGGAGATTAACAACCGCTTCTCGAAGGCCGTTGAGCTTGCCGAGGCACAGATTAATGTGCGCTGCACCGAGAAGGAGATTGCCTCGGGCGCTACGCTCAAGGATGCCGTAGTTCGCTACTACGACCCCGATCCCGTACACCAGTTTGCCAATATGCTGCGCCTGGACAAGGATACGCAGAACAGCCAGAACCAGGCCATCCGCAACCGTCTGGCAGCCCTCTGTGGCGAGAAGATTTCGTTCACGCGTCTGGTAGACGAGGCGGGCGAGGATATGATTCTCGAGATTATGGAGGATGAGTGCATGAATGGTGTGAAGTCGGCTCATGAGTCCCTGTTGCAGGGTCGCAAGCCGGTTATCGGCAAGAACATCATCAACCAACTCTATGAGCAGTATGGTTCGAGCGATAAGGCCGATGCGCTGCGTGAGTTTGCCGAGAACATCATCAACTCGGCCGGTGTATACCTTACCTTCGACCAGTCGGAGGTAGGCATCAACCTGGCTAACAACCCCACCCCCATCCCGCAGACGAACATGATGTTCTCCTCGGTTCAGATTACGATGCCGACCTCCGAGAAGCACAAGGAGTTTACCGAGCGCCTGAAGGAGGTATTCCGCAGCTGCATCAGCGGCCACAAGGGTACCGTCAGCTTCGCAACCGATAGCCCGCGTATCAACGAGATTACGGTGATGAGCCTGACCTACAGCTTCCCGCTGCGCATGGTTAGCGATGTAAAGCACCTGAAGACCAAGTATGACCTGGCTCTTCCCGAGGGCAACGACGAGGTGAACCGCCTGGTACTGCACCTGGAGGGTGATGGTCGTCAGTACCCCTCGCTCTTCGTGGAGAAGTTCGACGCCAAGAACTACCTGAACGATATGCTGATGGGTATCGCCATGGGTATCATCTCGCTCCAGGAGACGGGAGATGGTACGGGCCGCCAGAGCTACTGCCAGCTGCGTAAGAACCACCGTGGTCAGATTCTCTCGACGATTGTCTATAGCGAGAAGCTCTCCGAGCTGCACGAGACCGAGACTGCCAAGGTAGGCGAGATGCGTCAGCTGCAGGCCGAGATTAAGGCTCGCATGGCCGATGAGTACCTCCACATCTCGAAGAAGGAGGAGCTTGTCAAGGCACTCGTTGAGCTGGGCAACAAGGTATTTGCGGAGCGTCGCAACAACCCCAACGATGCGACCTATAAGCTCTATACCGATGCCATCAACAAGATGTGCGACGAGTTGGAGAAGTAGGAATCCCAATTGAACGACAGAGAAACAAAGAGAAAAAACAGACTCAATTTCGAGGTAAAACAAAAAAATAAAAAGGTACAGTTATGGCTGGATATATGAAATCGGGAAAGTGCACGAACTTTTCCAGCGGTGACCAGAAGGGTTGCCCCAAGGCAGATGCCAATGAGATTATTGAAGTAGATATTACGGACGATTTCGTCTGCCCCCACTGCCACAGTGAGCTGATGGAGGTTGCCCCGAAGAAGAAGGGCATCCCCGCCTGGATTTGGGGCATTGTAGTCGCTGTCGTATTGGGTGGCGGAGGCGCCTACTTCGCCTTCAGTGGCGACAAGGCGATTCCCGTCGAGAGCATCACGTTGGAGGAGAGCTACACCCTGACCGAAGGTGAGTCGCTCTTCCTGGAGGCTGTTGTAACGCCCGACAATGCTACCGATAAGCTGGTACTCTACAGCTCGTCGGATGAGAAGGTGGCCTCGCTGCTGGGCTCGGAGCTCACGGCCGGCAAGGCAGGTAAGGCTACCATCACGGCAGCCACGGCCGATGGTACGGTAACCACCACGGCCGAGGTTACGGTAAAGGCCAAGCGTGTCGTTCCGCAGCCGCCCCAATACCCCACCGTAGGCACCTTCTCGGGCCGACTGAAGAACGGCTACCCCCACGGTACGGGTACGCTGACCTTCAAGTCGCAGCGTCTGATTGACGCCCACGACGAGAAGGCCCGTGTGGCTCAGGCCGGTGACTACCTGATTGGCGAGTGGGACAACGGCCACCTGGTTCAGGCCCGCTGGTACGACTCGAGCAACAACCTCAAGGAGACCATCGTACTGGGTAAGGCGATGAATCCCGAGAAGGACCACCCACTGGGTCGATTCTCAAAGCAGTAGAAAAAGAATCAAAACACAAAAGCCATGTTGCGCATTATAAATATAGGTATGCTGCTGTTGTGCCTCCCCATCACGGGGTGGGCACAGCAGAGCGCCTGGTACCGCACCCGACTGCTCAGTGAGTTGGGTGAGGCCGCGCAACTCTCGCTCACACCGCCCGCCGGCGACACAACCCAGATGGTCGGATACCATCAGGGACTGCCGGTGGTGGCCGAGTGGCGTTCGGGGGTGGTTCACCACCTCGGCATCCGTCTCTTTGCCCCCGAGATTAAGGCGGTGACCAACAAGACGTTGTGCGACTTTGCCGAGAGATACCTGCTCGAAGAGCTGGTGTGCGAAACCCCCGAAGAGCTGGAGCGTAAACGCTTCGACGACGGGGTACGACACACCGGAGATTTACAGCAAATCGTCAATCGCGACGACCTGCTCTTCTCGATTAACAGCCCCACCGACGGCCTCTATGAGCTGGCTTGGGACTCGACGAGTGGAGAGCGACTCTTCACCCTCACCCTGCCGTCCAATTGGACCCTGATTTCGGGCCGCCATAAGATTGAGTTGGAGGATGGGCTGCGGAGCGAAATGAGTCAGTTTGCACTCCCCACCAAGGAGGAGGTAGCTCCCAAGGCCTCGAAATTGGAGAAGACCACCACCAAGGGTGTTTTGGTCTATAAGCGAGGTTTCTATATGATTCCTCAAATGGTTTCGGCCCGCTACTACCGCGAAGTTGAGGGGGAGGAGGGAGCCGAGTACGAGCTGCTTATCGACAAGAAGTACGCCTCGGAAACGCTCACTAACCTGCTCTCGACGACTGCGGCCGGCAAGAGCTATGCGGTGGAGGTGACCCAACAGAAGTACGGATTCAAGCAGGAGAGCTACACAGTAAACCTGGCCCGCATGGTCGGTTACTTCCTTGAGAGCGGCTGCAGCCCCTATGTGGGTATCGAGCAGAGCGACGAACGCCAGGTGGTGGCGACGCTGCTGATGGTGAACAAGGAGTGGGGCTACAACCACATCCTGCAGGTGACGCTCGAGCGCAACCAAATCGGTCTGCCGAATGGCCGGATGAAGGCTACGCTGAACGCCTACGCCCCGACGCACAACCTCGAGACGCTCTACGACGACGAGCGCCAACAACAGAAAAAGAATTCCACGAAAATCAAACTTAACACAAAATGAAAAAATTAGTGATGCTAATCCTGCTGGCAGGATTTACCTTTACGCTGAATGCCCAGACGACGTTAAGCGTCGATGAACTGCTCGCAGCAGCCAAGACTCGTGCCCTGACGGTCGATGAGACCAAGGCACTCATTAACGGTATCAAACGTGATACCGATAAGTATATCTACGGTGAGGCCACCTGCCCGACGAAAGAGGAGGCCACCGACTTGGCCAAGCAGATTCTGATCAGCAATATCCAGGATTGGGTCAATTCGCAGGAGAATACCAGCACCGAGCAGATTGCCGTTAAAGAGGTAGCCACCGCCAGCCACGAGATGAACCTGATGCGCGGTATGATGCACCGTTCGTTCTCCTACATCAAGAAGAGCGATATCATCGAGCCCGCCGGCGAGGCTGTAGCCGAGACCCCCGCCCCCGAGACCCCCGAGGTGGTGGCCGCTGTAGCTCCCGAGGCAGCAGCTGTTGAAGCCGCTCCCGTTGTTGAGCCCGCTCCCGTTGTAGAGCCTGCTCCTGTCGTTGAGCCTGCTCCCGTTGTAGAGCCCGCTCCCGCTGTAGAGCCCGCTCCCGCAGTGGAGCCCGCTGCAAGCGATGTAGCCCAGGCTGTTGCCGAGGAGTTTACCCTCTCGCCCGAGGCCGCGAAGACCATCAATGAGGCTGCTGCCGCTGCCGCCGCAACCACCACGTCTGCTGCCGCTACTGTTGCCGCCGTTGAGGCTGCGCCCGCCCCTGCCGTTGAGGCTGCGCCCGCCCCTGCCGTTGAGGCCGCTCCCGCTCCCGCCGTTGAGGCCACTCCTGCCCCTGCCGTTGAGGCTGCGCCCGCTCCCGCCGTTGAGGCCGCTCCCGCTCCCGTGGTAGCTGCTGCACCGGTCGAGGAGGCCCCCGCAGCCGCTCCTGCCACGCTGTTCCCCCTTGAAACGCTGAGCCGCTTGAGCACGATTTCGGAGCTCGACACCCTCTGCAAGCAGTACGAGGATTGCTGCGTACAGGGCAAGGTCGATCGCAACACGGACTACGACATGGTAAAGCAGGCCTACCTGGTTGTCTACAGCAAGGATGGAGCCGTTAAGGCCGTGCTGAGCAAGATGGAGATGGGCAAGAAGCGCATCAACCTGAAGACCAAGCAGGAGGATTCGACCGTAAACTACCCGGACTGTGGTGCCAAGTGGGTAGTAGTAACCAAGTAACATCCCCGAACCTAAAAAATAAATAAAAAATAGCATGAAGAAGATTATTCTGTTTATGTGCTGCGCAGTGGCAGCACTGACCTCTGCCCAGGCCCAGGGGGTTAAATTTGTGATCAGCGACGGCATGGACAACGATATGCTCAAGGCTCGTATCGAGGAGAACGTATCGAATCTGCTCACGGAGGTAAACCGTGCGCAGAGCACCGGCACAAGCCTGAATTTCACCACATTCCGCACCGACGAGGAGGCCCAGCGCCAGCTCTCGATGCTGTGGTCGAATGTCCCCTTCCGCTGCGATGAGAGCGAGATTGTCGAGCGCGTGATGAATGTCAAGGGAGGCTATCAGGTGCGTAATATTCCTTTGGAGCTGAAGCCCACCGATGCCAAGGTAACCGACGATGCCTACCAGGAGGCCGTTATCGACTTCGACCACTCGGGCCGCATCACCAGCTTCTACTTTGCCATCAGCAACAACCTCTACGCCCAGGTGATGCACAGCGGTCAGGAGGTGGCCGATATACGTCGTCGTCAGCTGATTCTGGACTATGTCGAGCACTTCCGCACGGCCTACAACCAGAAGGACATCGACTACTTGGAGCAGATCTACAGTGATGACGCTATCATCATCACCGGTAAGGTCATCCGAACCAAACCCACCGACTTCAACCCGCTGCCGAAGGAAACGGTAAACTACAATACGCAGAAAAAGACCGAGTATCTTACCAACCTTCGCCGTGTATTCGCCAACGCAAAGTATGTGCGTGTAACCTTTAGCGAGATCAAGATTTCGCGCCACCCGACCAAGAATGACTACTATGGCGTACTGCTGCGTCAGGGCTATTCGACCCCGGGTTACAGCGATGACGGCTATGTTTTTCTGTTGTGGGACTTTATTGATGAGGAGCACCCGCAGATCCATGTTCGTACCTGGCAGCCCTATTGGATGGATCCCAATACGAAGACCAAGCGTATCAGCGAGGATGAGATCTTCGATATCAGCATGTTTGAGATTTAAAGTTCGTAAAAACGGATAAAAAAGTTATGAAAAAGTTGTTTCTACTCTTGGGCTGGGCTGTATTGGCTCTTAGCGCAGCTCAGGCTCAGGAGGTTAAATTGACAATCAGCACGGGTCTGGAGAACGAAGAGCTCAAGGCTCGCACCGAGGGGAACATTTCCAACCTGCTGACCGAGGTAAATCGCGCACAAAGCGCCGGCGAGGAGCTGAATTTCGCAGCCTTCACCATCGACGAGGAGGCCCAGCGCCAACTGAAGATGTTGTGGTCGAACGTTCCCTTCCGCTGCAAAGAGAGCCAACTCTCGAATCCGGCCATCGAAACAACCACCGGCTACCAGGTGCGCAACCTGCCCCTGGAGGTCAATCTGAGCGGTGATACGGCCAACCAACAGGCCATCATCGACTTCGACCACTCGGGCCGAATCACCAGCTTCTACTTTAGCGTCAGCGACGAACTCTACGCCAAGGTTATGCGTGATGGTTTGCAAGCAGAAGACCTGCGCCGCCGACAGTTGATTCTGGACTATACCGAGCACCTCTACACGGCCTATTTCCAGAAGGACATCAACTTCTTGGAGTCGCTCTTTGGCGAGGATGCCATCACCATTACCGGCAAGGTAACCAAGTCGCACCCCTCTGACTCGAATGTAATGCCGGAAGATAAGGTTATCTACAACACCATGAGCAAAAATGAATACCTTGCTCGCCTTAGGATGATATTTAAAACCGGCAAGAGCGTAAGTGCCACCTTAAGCGAGATGGAAATCCAGCCCCACCCGACCAAGGAGAAAAGCTACGGTCTGTTGCTGCGCATAGGTTATCAGGCCGGCCACTACGGTGACGATGGCTACGTCTTCCTGCTTTGGGACTTCTCCGACGAGAAGCACCCCGAGATCAAGATTCGTACCTGGCAGCCCTATTGGCAGGATCCCGAGCACAAACAGAAGATTAGCAAAGAGGATATCTTCCATATCCGCAACTTCGACATTTAAGCTGCAAAACGTTGACACTAATAGAGTTGGCACGGAAAACCACTGCGCCAACTCTATTTTTTGGAGATGAATGATAAATATTTGCCCTTTTTTTGCTATCTTTGAGCAATAAAACCAAAAACATCGAATATGAGACTGATTATCGAACAGACATCGGCACAGGTTGCCCAGTGGGCCGCCCGCTACATCGTTGAGCAGATTAAGCAGAAAGCCAAATACACCTCCTCGCCCTTCGTGTTGGGTCTCCCCACCGGTTCTACCCCCTTAGAGACCTATCGCGAGCTGATTCGCCTGCACAAGGCCGGCGAGGTGTCGTTCAAGAACGTCATCACCTTCAATATGGACGAGTATGTGGGTCTGCCGGAGGATCACCCCGAGAGCTACCACTCGTTTATGTGGAACAACTTCTTCAGCCACATCGACATCTGCCCCGAGAATGTCAATATTCTGAATGGCAACGCCGAGGATTTGGAGCAGGAGTGTGCCGACTACGAGGCCCGCATCATCGAGGCCGGAGGCATCGACCTCTTTATGGGTGGTGTCGGTGAGGATGGTCACATCGCCTTCAACGAGCCCTTCTCGTCGCTCAACTCGCGCACCCGCCAGAAGACCCTCACGCAGGATACCATCATTGTCAATTCGCGCTTCTTCGGTGGCGACGTGAACCTGGTGCCCAAGACCGCCCTCACCGTTGGCGTCGGCACCGTACTGTCGTCGAAGAAGGTGATGATTTTAGCCACGGGTCACAAGAAGGCCCGCGCCGTGCGCCACGGTGTCGAGGGGAGCTACAACCACCAATGGACCATCTCGGCCCTGCAGGTTCACCCCTGCGGAATCGTAGTCTGCGACGATGCCGCCGCCGAAGAGCTGCGCGTATCGACCTACCGCTACTTCAAGGATATCGAGAGCAAAAACCTGATTTGCAATCAGTAAGATATAGGGTAAAGATAGAAAAATGAGTCGCAAATCTGCGACTCATTTTTCTATCCTAAGGCCATAATTGTGAATTATGAATTGTGAATTGTGAATTATTTTGTACCTTTGCCACGAACTAAACAAGAAAAGCATGAAGCACGCATACGTTTTCCCCGGTCAGGGAGCCCAGTCGGTAGGTATGGGCAAAGACCTCTATGACAATGTACCCGAGGCCAAGGCCCTCTTTGAGCAGGCCAACGAGATTTTAGGTTTCCGCATCACCGACATCATGTTTGCCGGTACGGACGAGGAGCTCAAGCAGACCAAAGTAACGCAGCCCGCCGTATTCCTTCACTCGGTGGTTCTGGCCAAGGCGCTGGGTGTGAAGCCCGATGCCGTTGCCGGCCACTCGCTGGGTGAGTTCTCGGCCTTAGTGGTTGCCGGAGCCCTCTCATTCGAGGATGGTCTGAAGTTGGTATCGAAGCGCGCAATGGCGATGCAGAAGGCTTGCGAAATGCAGCCCGGAGGGATGGCCGCCATCCTGGGTCTGGAGGATTCGCTCGTCGAGCAGGTCTGCTCGGAGATTGAGGGCGTGGTGGTTGCCGCCAACTACAACTGCCCGGGTCAGCTCGTAATTTCGGGCGCCGTAGAGGCTGTGGATGCCGCTTGTGCCAAACTCAAGGAGGCCGGAGCCCGTCGTGCCCTGCGTCTGCCGGTGGGTGGTGCCTTCCACTCGCCCCTGATGGAGCCCGCGCGTGAGGAGCTGGCTGCCGCCATTGCCGAGGCACCGTTCCACACCCCCTCGTGCCCGATCTATCAGAACGTAGATGCCAAGCCCTATACCGATGCCGAGAAGATCAAGGAGAACCTGATTGCCCAGCTGACGGCCCCCGTGCGCTGGACCTACATCGTCAAGCAGATGCTCGAGGACGGCGTCAGCGAGTTCACCGAGCTGGGCCCCGGCAACGTACTGCAGGGCCTGGTCAAGAAGGTGAATGCGGAGGTAGCCGTTGAGTCGAAGGCTACGCTCTAAACCTGCACTTGACAAAACAAAACGGAGAGAGGCTGTCTAACAAGTCAAATTCTAACGATTTTACCCCCGCCAGAAGTGCATCTGACGGGGGTAATTTTCATTTTTGAGAACTTGTTAGACAGTCTCTACTTCTTTAAAAAAATCGGTATTTTATTAAAATAAATCACTAATCTCGCCCTATTTTTCGACAAATCTTATTATATTTGCGGTTGTATTCAAGAAAAAACAAAAAAATTACGCAAATATGAGCTCATTAACCGAATTTTTCAACGGACAGGGCGACGAGTCCCAGCGAGGTATTTCGCACAAGAACAACCTCATCAAACGCAACATTATCGCCTATATGGCGGTCAATGGCGAGTGTACCCTCTCGGAGCTGACCAAAGAGCTGCATATCAGCGTACCTACTATCACCAAGTTGGTGCAGGAGCTGGTCGAGGAGAATATCGTTACCGACTTAGGTAAGGTCGAGACCCCGGGTGGTCGTCGCCCCAACGTCTTCGGTCTGGCCAACTCGGCCATCTACTTTGCGGGTGTGAATGTCGGCCGCGACAACATGACCTGCCTGATTACCGACCTGCAGAACAACATCATCAAGGAGCAGGTGGACACCGATTTTGAGCTCTCGGATCGTCCGCAGTGCCTCGAGCGCATCTGCTCAAACATCGAGAGCTTTATCGCCAACTGCGGAGTGAATCGCGACAAGATTCTGGGCGTAGGCGTAGGTATCGTAGGCCGTGTGAACTCCGAGACGGGCCACTCCTACAAATACTTCACCTCGAGTGAGGCGCCGCTGCGTGACATCATCGAGGAGCGCATCGGACTGCGTGTGCTGCTCGAAAACGACACCCGTGCCCGCTGCTATGCCGAGTACACCTGTGGCAAGTCGAAGGAGGAGAACAACATCTTGTACCTCCACATGGGTCGTGGTGTGGCCATCGGCATTGTGGTAAACGGCCAGCTCTACTACGGCAAGAGCGGTTTTGCGGGTGAGTTCGGCCACATCCCCTTCTTCGACAACGAGATTATCTGCTCGTGCGGCAAGAAGGGCTGCTTGGAGACCGAGGTCTCGGGTGTCGCCATCGAGGAGAAGATGGTCGAGTTGATTGGCAAGGGGGTCAATACGATTCTGCGCGAAAAGTACGACCGCCAGGAGTCGATTCACATCGACGACATCATCGCTGCGGCCAAGAACGACGACAACCTCTCGATTGAGCTCATTGAGGAGGCCGGCGAGAAGGTCGGCAAGGCCGTCGCCTTCCTGATTAACACCTTCAATCCCGAGACGGTGATTGTGGGCGGAAATCTGGCGGCTGCCGGCGACTATGTGATGCTGCCCCTGAAGTCGGCCACCAACAAATACTCGCTCAACTTAGTCTACAAAGATACCAAGTTCCGTGTCTCGAAGATGACCGAGTCGGCCAGCGCCTGGGGTACGGCCATGCTGATTCGCAACAAGATTATCGGACTGTAAGCTATGTTACTGCGGGGCGCAGAGGTACAGCTGCGGGCTGTCGAGCCCGAGGATGTCGATGCGATGTATGGCTGGGAGAACGACCCCGCCATCTGGCGTGTCAGCGGCACCTTAGCTCCCTTTTCACGCCACGCCTTAGAGGCCTTTGCCTTAGGCCAGCGCTTCGACCCCTTAAGCAGCGGTCAGCAGCGACTGGTTATCTGGCGCACGGAGGGCGAAGCCATCGGAACGCTCGACCTCTTCGAGATTGATGCATTGAACCGCCGAGCCGGTGTGGGCATCCTGATTCATAGCGTAGAGAACCGCCGCCACGGCTACGCCCGCGAGGCCTTGGAGCTTGCCATCGACTATGCACGCAACACGCTGGCCTTGGAGCAGTTGTGGTGCAACATCGAGTCGGATAACGAGGCGAGCCGAAGGCTCTTTTCGGCTCTTGGATTTACCCTTGTCGGAGTAAAGCGCCATTGGAATTGGTCGCCCGACGGCTGGAAAGACGAGGAGCTCTGGCAGCTTCTCTTCTGATTGCGCTAAATCCCCCCATACATTGTTATTTGTCTCTTAAAGCAGCGTAAAGCCGAGGTGAATTTCACCTCTGTTTTATCTCATATTTTCACACTTTTCACACTTTTCACACTTTTTTTACACCATTTTTTTTGCTGTTTCAATTTTTTTTCTTTTCTTTGTATTGAGAAAATATTTTTGTGGAATTAAAAAGTCAAGAGAGATGAAAACAGCACAGCATTACACCACCCCCGAGGTGGAGTTCGTAGAGATGAATGTTGAGCAGGGATTTACCGTTTCAGGCGATACAACCGACGGAGGGAATGGCGGAGAGATATAACCCCTGATTGCAAATAGAAAAACTCCCCAAAAGGTGCTCCGAGCACCAAAACAGAATCTTTAATCAAGTACCGGAATGAAAAAGAGTATTATATGGGCCTTGGCCACCCTCTTCGCATTTGTATCCTGCTCCGATAACGAGCCCTCAACGCAAGAGTTTCCCCAAACCTCCATCACTGCCTCTTCGTATACAATCGGCGAGAAGGAGAAGGATTACCCCGAACAGCCCCCCATGCTCGGCATGCAAATTGGAGGGGCCGCCTACACAGAGTACACCTTCGAGGCGGGCGACCAAATCCGGGTTGTCTCCGAAAAGGGGTTGAATGTGATTCTGACTGCCGAGAACTCGGGAAAGGAGAGCATTCGCTTTGTCGGAGACTTTAAGCCGGTAGCGGAGGTCGACACCTACTACGCCCTCTACCCTGCGACCTATGACCTACAGCCGGACGGCTCGTTTCCGGTAACAGATTACTACTCGGGGCAGAGCGGAGAGGAGCAGGATGCAGCCCTGTTGGGAGCCGTAGCTCGCGATGTGTCGGGCGAGAACCTGCATTTGGAGTTCTTCCCCATCAACACTTTGTTGCATGTCGCCATCGAGAATGCTCCCCAAAAGATCGATTCGGCAATCATAAAGCCCCATTCCCCTGGCGAATTGGTCTCCAACGGAACCTATTACATCGATTATCAAAATGAGGGGCCGGCCTTTTACTACGACGTTGAGCAAATTAAGGTCCCCGAATTCACAATTGAAAATCCTAATTCCGAGGGATTCTTCTTCAACTTTGCCTGCGGCTGGTTCACCGAGGGTTTTGACCTGATTCTGATATCCGGATCAGACAAGTTGGCACGCAGCTACGAAGGGATGACCCTCGCCCCGGGGTGCACCTACAGAACCATTATGCAATGGGAAGGAACCCTCCCGAAAGGGGCTGTTCAATGCGGAGTCCGTACCAGCTACAACTACTACCAAAACCGCGCCGTCGACATGGCAAATCAGATGACCGATATCGCCTTTATCCTGGGCGACAAGGTCACACTCAATGGCGTAACCCTCTCCTCGAGTGCCTACTCGACCTATTCGGAGATTGAGGATAGCGAAATCAGCTCAGCCG
Source organism: uncultured Alistipes sp. (assembly GCA_964426045.1). GTDB lineage: Bacteria > Bacteroidota > Bacteroidia > Bacteroidales > Rikenellaceae > Alistipes. The sequence goes on from CAYRPL010000022.1 coordinate 15,052, forward strand.
GTGTGATCCTCCTCAAAGAGGGGGGAGATAAGGCAATGATTTACAGCCTTCCCTTTGCCAACGGAGTTATCGGCTATGATTGCGAATTCAACCTTACCTATGAGCAAATTGAGTGGGGGAAATACACCGCCACCGCCTTCCTGCTCCTCAAAGATGGACGCAAGGTGCTCTCCGACTCGGTTGCCCTCCATGTAACCGGACTCCCGTATGATACACAAGCGGGAGAGTACCACGGTTTTTACACCGAGAATGAAAGGACTTGGACCGATGGAGCCATGGAGCCGCAGTTCATGAAATTTTATTGGAACGACATCACCAACGGAAGCCTCGATATTACCGATTCGGCCAAATGGTATGGGCACAATGGAGTCGCATTGCACGCTGCCATGCTGCGCTGGGCACAGATTCTCTCCCCGAAATTTCATATCCCCGACTCAATCTACATCCAAGCCACATGGAGCGTCTCCTGCATGTACAAAGATATTGAATTGGGATTGGAGTTCTCAACCCCCGACGGAGGGGATTCGGGCACCGACCTTCTGACCAGCACGCTTGATGGAGGCGATGAAGAGACTATCACCTCCGAAATCATGAGTTTCACGCCTGAATATCCATGCCTGCAAATCGAGCACCGCTCGGCTCAGGTTCTCCCCTCGTCCATAGTTGACTACTTGAAAATCTATTACAGATAACCAATTTAAACAGATCTTCATAGGGCTGTCCGACACTCAAGTTGGACAGCCCCTTTTGTCTGAATAAGCTCTGCAACAAGGGGATTTTTAATTCCGTTTTAAACTCGGAAAAATTCAGAGATGCGATAGTCCCAAAACAGCAGTTTACTAAGGATCATAACAACGCATATCACGAGCAGACAAAAAATCAAAATCTCCCTATTGAAGAGCCTCTCTGATTCCTGCCAAAGATTTTAAGATTTATCTTTTGAAATTCATTCGATTTCGGTTTGGCTTTTGCAAATAGATTTGCTATCTTTGTCCGTTAAAATTAATACACAATGTCTGCGACAGAAAAAAATATACTCAACGAGTTGCAACAGAGCGACTACAAGTACGGTTTTACGACCGACATCGAGACCGAAACCATTCCCAAAGGCCTTTCGGAGGAGGTTGTACGCCTGATTTCGCAGAAAAAGGGCGAACCCGAGTGGATGCTCGAGATGCGTCTGAAGGCCTACCACCAATGGCTTAAACTCACGCCTCCGACGTGGGCCCACCTGCGCATCCCCGAGATTGACTTCCAGGAGGTGATTTATTATGCCGCCCCCAAGCAGAAGAAGGCCCTCGGTTCGATGGACGAGGTTGACCCCGAATTGAAGCGCACCTTCGACAAGTTGGGTATTCCGTTGGAGGAGCAGATGGCGCTGGCGGGCGTGGCCGTGGATGCCGTGATGGACTCGGTATCGGTCAAGACCACCTTCCGCGAGACCCTGAAGGAGAAGGGCATCATCTTCTGCTCGATTTCGGAGGCTGTCAAGGAGCATCCCGAGTTGATTAAGAAGTACTTAGGTTCGGTCGTACCCCACACCGACAACTTCTATGCGGCACTCAACGCTGCGGTCTTCTCGGATGGTTCGTTCTGCTACATCCCCAAGGGGGTGCGCTGCCCGATGGAGCTCTCGACCTATTTCCGCATCAATGCGGCGGGTACGGGCCAGTTCGAGCGCACGCTTATCGTGGCCGACGAGGGTTCGTATGTCAGCTACTTGGAGGGCTGCACCGCCCCGCAGCGTGACGAGAACCAGCTGCACGCCGCCGTGGTGGAGATTGACGTGGAGCGCGACGCCGAGGTGAAGTACTCCACGGTGCAGAATTGGTACCCGGGCGACAAGGA
>CAYRPL010000023.1:0-9209 GCA_964426045.1 uncultured Alistipes sp.
CTGTCGGCTGCCGTGAGTGTGATGAACACAGGCGGTCAGTATGAGGATGACGAGGAGAATGCCGCCTTCAAGAAGACCGTGGGTCTGAATGGTGTGGGTGTAAAGGCTGTGAACTACCTCTCGTCGGAGTTTATGGCCCGCTCGGTGCGTGATGGCGAGGCCCACACGGTCTACTTCGCCCAGGGCCTGGAGCAGAGCGACAGGTGGGAGAGCGGGGTAGAGGAGAAGAACGGTACGCTGATTCGCTTCAAGGTCGATGAGGAGGTCTTTGGTGCCTACTCCTACAACCTGGAGTATGTCGAGCAGCTGGTCAAGAACTACACCTACCTGAACAAGGGGCTGACCATCAAACTCAACGGTCAGAGCTACTCGTCGAAGAACGGACTGCTGGATCTGCTGAACGAGAATATGACCGAGCAACCCACCTACGAGCCCATCCACTTGGTGGGTGAGGATATCGAGGTGGCCCTGACACACGGCACGGGCTATGGCGAGAGCTACTTCTCGTTTGTCAATGGCCAGTACACCTCGCAGGGAGGTACCCACCAGGCGGCCTTCCGTGAGGCAATTGTCAAGACCCTCAAGGAGTTCTATCACAAGGACTACGACCCCTCGGATATCCGTACCTCGGTCATTGCGGCCATCTCGCTCAAGGTCTCGAGCCCGATTTTCGAGTCGCAGACCAAGACCAAGCTCGGTTCGAGGGATATGTCGAAGTCGGGCCCCTCGGTGAGAAACTTCGTGGTCGATTTCATGGCCAAGCACTTGGGCGACTTCCTCTACAAGAACCCCGAGGTGGCACAGGCCATTCAGAAGAAGATTGTCGAGAACGAGAAGGAGCGCAAAGCCATCTCGGGCGTACAGAAGAAGGCCCGCGAGGCGGCCAAGCAGGTGTCGCTGAATAACCGCAAGCTGCGTGACTGCAAGATTCACCTCACGGACAAGCACGAGTTGGCCGAGCAGTCGATGATCTTCATTACGGAGGGTAATTCGGCCTCGGGTTCGATTACTGCGAGCCGTGATGTGCGTACCCAGGCGGTCTTCTCGCTCAGAGGTAAACCCCTGAACTGCTTCGGCCTCACGAAGAAGGTGGTCTACGAGAATGAGGAGTTCAACCTCTTGCAGGCGGCCCTCAACATCGAGGAGGATATGGATAACCTGCGCTACAACAAGGTTATCATTGCTACCGATGCCGATGTCGATGGTATGCACATCCGCCTGTTGCTGACCTCGTTCTTCTTGCAGTTCTTCCCCGATGTGATTCGCTCGGGACACCTCTACATCCTGCAGACGCCCCTGTTCCGTGTGCGCAACAAGAAGGAGACCCACTACTGCTACTCTGATGAGGAGCGCCTGCGGGCCATCGAGAAGTGTGGCTCCTCGGCCGAGATTACCCGCTTTAAGGGTCTGGGTGAGATCTCGTCTGACGAGTTCAAGAATTTCATTGGTGAGACGATGCGTCTGGATAAGGTGCGCCTGACGAAAGACGACCCGATTCACGATATGCTGGAGTTCTACATGGGCAAAAACACCTACGAGCGCCAGAACTTTATTATTGGAAACCTGCGTGTCGAGAAGGATAACGCAGAGGATTTAAGACTATAAAACTTTCCAAACAATATGAGTGAGGAAAAAGAGATATTGGAAGAGGCCCCCATGGCCGATGAGTTGAATGAAGAGGCGCAGGAGCAGCCCACAGCACCGGCACGGCAGTCGAAGTTTGACCGCCTGATGACCGATGAGGGCAACGTGCGCAAGCTGACCGGTATGTACAAGACGTGGTTCTTGGACTACGCCTCGTATGTGATTTTGGAGCGTGCCGTACCCCACCTGGAGGATGGTCTGAAACCCGTGCAGCGCCGTATTCTGCACGCTATGAAGCAGGTTGATGACGGTCGCTACAACAAGGTGGCCAACGTCGTGGGTCAAACCATGCAGTACCACCCGCACGGTGATGCCTCGATTAAGGATGCTCTGGTGCAGTTGGGTCAGAAGGATCTGCTGATTGACTGCCAGGGTAACTGGGGTAACATCTTGACGGGTGACGAGGCTGCAGCGGGCCGTTATATCGAGGCCCGCCTCTCGAAATTTGCCTTGGATGTGGTCTACAACCGCAAGACCACCGAGTGGATGCTCTCCTACGACGGACGTAAGGAGGAGCCGGTGACCCTGCCCGTGAAGTGCCCGCTGCTCTTGGCCCAGGGTGCCGACGGTATTGCCGTCGGTCTGTCGTCGAAGATTCTTCCGCACAACTTCAACGAGCTGATTTCGGCCGCCATCGCCTATCTGCGGGGTGAGGAGTTCCAGCTCTATCCCGACTTCCCGACCGGCGGTATGATGGACATCACGCGCTATAACGATGGTCTGAGGGGTGGTGCCGTGAAGGTGCGTGCCCGCATCTCGAAGATTGACAAGCGCACGCTGGCCATTACCGAAATCCCCTTCACCACCACTTCGGAGTCCATCAAGGAGTCGATTAAGAAGGCCAACGAGAAGGGTAAGATTAAGATTCGCAAGGTGGATGACAATACGGCCGAGAAGGTCGAAATCATTATCCAGGTGGCAGCCGACGAGTCGTCGGACAAGACCATCGACGCCCTCTACGCCTTTACCGACTGTGAGGTCTCGATTTCGCCCAATGCCTGTGTGATTTACGACGAGAAGCCCCACTTCTTGGGTGTGAGCGAGATTCTGCGCCGCTCGGCCGACCATACGAAGTACCTGCTGGGTCGTGAGTTGGAGATTCGCCTCGAGGAGCTCAATGACAGCTGGCACGCCGCCTCGCTCGAGAAGATTTTTATTGAGAACAAGCTCTATGCTCTGATCGAGGGTTGTAAGAGTCGTGAGGAGGCCTACGCAGCGGTCGATATGGGGTTGGAGCCCTTCAAGAAGTTGCTCAGGCGAGAGGTTGTTCTGGAGGATGTGCAACGCCTGACCGAACTGAAGTTTATCCGCATCTCGCGCTACGACTCGGATAAGGCCGATAATGAGATTCGGGCCATCGAGCAGGAGATGAAGGAGGTGAAGCACCACTTAGCCCACCTGGTGGAGTACACCATCGCCTACTACGAGCGTATTCGTGCGAAGTATGGCGAGGGCCGCGAGCGAAAGACCGAGATTCGAGCCTTCGACCAGATTGAGGCGACGAAGGTGGCCGTAACGAATGCCAAGCTCTATGTCGATCGGGCCGAGGGTTTCTTCGGTATCGGAAAGGCGATGAAGGATGCGGAGTTTGTGACCGACTGCTCAGATATGGACGATGTGATTGTCTTTACGAAGGATGGTCGCTACATCATTACGAAGGTGAGCGAGAAGGCCTTCTTCGACAAGAATATCTACTACATCGGCATCTTTAGGCGCAACGACGAGCGCACGATTTACAACCTGCTCTACCGAGATGGCAAGAATGGTGCAATTATGATGAAGCGCTGCCCGATCAAGTCCATTACGCGCGACAAGGAGTACGATATCACGAAGGGTACGCCCAAGAGCGAGATTCTCTATATGTCGGTCAATCCCAACGGTGAGGCCGAGGTGCTGAAGGTCTACTTCAAGCCACGCCCGCGCCTGAAGCGTGTGATTGTCGATTTGGACTTCTCGACCTTGGCCATCAAGGGTCGTCAGAGCCAGGGAAATCTCTTCTCGCGCTACGGCATCCACAAGATTGTCCTTAAGGAGCGAGGGGCCTCGACCCTCGGAGGCCAGAATATCTGGTTCGATGAGGATGTGCGCCGCCTGAATGCCGATGGCCGTGGTCAGCTGCTGGGTGAGTTCAAGGGCGATGATAAGATTTTAGTGTGGACCACCAAGAATCTCTACTACATCACCGGCTACGATGTGGGTCAGCACTTCCCCGACGAGACGGTGCGTGTCGAGAAGTTCCGCCCCGATGCGGTCTACAGCGTCGGCTACTTCGATGGTTCGCAGGGATACTACTATATGAAACGCTTCAAACCCGAGGTGAGCGATAAACTGCAGACGTTCCTTGACGAGGAGACGCAGTCACGCTTTGTCGCCATCACGGATCGTGACGATGCCCTGATGCGCATCACCTTCCAGGGGGTACATGCCTCGCGACCGATGGAGGAGATTCCGGTCGAGGAGTTTGTGGGCATAAAGAGCCACCGTGCGAAGGGTAAGCGTGTATCGACCTACGATGTCGCCACGCTCAGCTTCTTTGAGCCCGAGCGTGAGGAGCCCGAGCAGGAGGCTGCGGATACGATGGATAGCGCTTCAGCCGAAGAATTAGAAACTTTTGATGGGGAGGCCTTTGAGGTGGAGCATAGCCCCGTGGGCAGTATGCCGCAGGAGAGTGAGCCGGCAGCTCCGGCTACGGATGTGGTGGTCGATCCCGAGCAATTGAATCTTTTCTAAAGGTTGTGTCGATGGTGCGTAAGGTCTTTTTGGTGGGTTATATGGGGTGTGGCAAGAGCACCCTGGGCCGTCGTCTGAGCAGACGTCTGGGGTGGCGGCTGGTCGATACCGACCACGAGATTGAACACCGTGAGGGCGCCTCGGTGGCCGATATCTTCCACTACGAGGGCGAGGAGCACTTTCGACAAATGGAGCGTCGGGTAGTCGAAGAGCTGATAGCGAGCTGCGAGCCGATGATTATCTCCACGGGAGGCGGACTGCCTCTTTGGGAGGATAATATGGAGCTGATTCTGCGCTCGGGTCTGACGGTCTACCTGCACCGCTCGGCCGAGAATATCGCTTCGCGCCTCTCGCCCTACGGGCGGCAGCGAAGACCCAAACTGCGGGGACTTAACGACGAGGAGCTGGTGACCTTTATGCGTGAGGATATTGCCCGCCGTGAGGCCCGTTATCGCGAGGCCGAGTTGGTTCTTGAGGCCGAGCGAATGAGCGATGACGAGTTGGTGGCGGCTGTGGTAAACTATTTGAAAAATAATGAGTAATCGAGCACCCATAGGCGTTTATGATTCGGGCTTGGGCGGACTTTCGGTCTGGCGTGAGCTGCGAAAGTTGCTGCCCGAGGAGTCGCTCATCTACTTGGGTGACGGCAAGAACTGCCCCTATGGGGCCCGTCCGCGTGAAGAGGTAGCCCGCCTGGCCGATGAGGCGGTGAGCCATCTGGTGGGTCTGGGTTGCAAGCTGATTGTCGTGGCCTGCAATACGGCTACGGCAGCTGCCATCGAGGCGTTGCGGGCCAAGTATCGAGAGTTGCCCATTGTGGGAATGGAACCTGCGGTGAAGCCTGCCTGCCTGCATACCCAAACCGGAGTTGTGGGGGTGCTGGCCACGGAGCGCAGTCTGGATGGCGATCTGTTTCGTCGCACAGCAGCCCGCTATGGCGAACATATCGAGGTGATAGCTGCGGCCGGTCGCGGATTTGTCGAGCTGGTCGAGAGCGACAGGGAGCATAGCCCCGAGGCCGTGCAGGCCGTGCGGGCCGTTGTCGAACCGATGCTCGAGCGGGGTGCCGACCAATTGGTCTTGGGGTGTACGCACTACCCGTTCCTTATTGGAACCATCCGCCGAGTGGTGGGGGAGCGTCGGGTTGAGATTGTAGACCCCTCACCGGCTGTGGCACGACGGGTGGCCCAGCTCCTTAAGGAGTACGATATGGCGGCTCCGTCGGGTAGTGGGGCCGAGTTGCGCTTCATAACCTTTGCCGATGAGGCCTACCAAAAGAAGATTATACACAAAGCCTCCATGGCCATGGAGGATAATGCATGATAGAGAATTATGGCAACACAAAATAGAAAAAAAGTGGGAAAGGAGAGTGCCGCCGAGCGCTCGAATAGCGACAGTCTGCGTTGGGCGATGGGCCTGACCCTCTTTTTTGTGGGCATCTTTGCCCTCTTTTCGTCGCTCTTCTACCTGAGCGATTGGCAGAACGATTACAGCGTACTGCACGGCATCGGAAGCGAGAATCCCCGCTTCGAAGACGAAGTCGAAAATCCCTGCGGCTACGCCGGAGCATGGCTTGCCGAGCAGCTTATCGGCCGCTCATTCGGTCTGTTCGGTCTGATTGTCCCCGTGGTGATTATTACGCTGGGTCTTCGGGTGATTCGTCGTCGCCCGCTGATGATGAACCACTCGCTCTTGAGTGCCCTGATGGTGCTCCTGTTGGGCTCCATCACCTTAGGCTACGCCTTTGCCGAGCGGTGGAATATGTTCAATACGGGGTGGGGTGGTGCCTATGGCCTGGAGTTAGCCGGACTGCTGCGTGGCGTGCTGGGCCCGCTCGGAACCACCATCCTTCTGGTCGTGTGCTGGATTCTTACCGGAGTCTTTATCAACCGCAACTTCATCAATACGGTCAATTCGGCCGGTAATGCTGTGGTGGATCGGGGCGAGAAGATTGTCGATACGCTGCGTAGAAAGGGGCACACCTCGCCCGAGAACTCGCTGCCTGAGAGTCCGGTTGCTGCAGAGCCGATTACACCGGTTGTTACCTCGGTACCGACCCCGGCCGCTCAGGAGCCTGCGCCCGCAGATAACGACCCCTTTGTGGTGACCCATCCCGAGCCCGAGCCGGCAGAGCCGGTGGTGCTCCCCACGCGTGAGGAGATGGAGCGTATGCACACGACCGAGCGCCCGGGTACGATGGATGACCTGGAGCAGGAGTTGCGCCAAATGGAGCAGCGGGCCCCGAAGAGTAGATTGGCCGACGACGAGGATCCCTTTACGGAGCATCCGGTGGGTGAGCCCGTTGCTGAGCCGCAGCCCGAGCAACCCGCTGCGTGGGTGCTGCCCGAGCCCGCTGAGCCCGCTTCAGACGACCCCTTTACTGAGATAGGTCCCACGGCTCCGCCCGTTGTGCCCGCTCAACCCGAGCCTACCCCTGCCACAAGTGAACCCAAGGTCGAGGAGGAGGGTATTGTCATAACGGTCGAGATGCCCGAGAATAAGGTGCTCGACGAAAAGGAGATTGAGCAGGATCTCTACGATCCGTTGAAGGATTTGATTCACTATGCCAAGCCCTCGCCCGGCCTGTTGGAGAACTACCCCTCGACGGGCAAGGTGACCGAGGAGGAGATTTTCCAGAAGAAGTGCCGCATTGAGGAGACCCTCAAGAACTTCGGTATTCCGATTAAGAGCATCCACGCTACCTCGGGCCCGACGGTGACCCTCTACGAGATTCGTCAGGCCGAGGGTGTCAAAATCTCGAAGATTCAGGGCCTGGAGAACGATATTGCCCAGTCCATCGAGGCGCGCGGCATCCGCATCATCGCCCCGATTCCGGGCAAGGGAACCATCGGTATCGAGGTTCCCAACGAGCACAAGCAGATTGTGCCGATGTACTCGTCGATCTGCTCGCCCGAGTTCCAGAACGCCAAGATGGCTCTGCCGGTGGTAATTGGCCGCACGATTCAGAACGAAAATTTCGTCTTTGACCTGGCGAAGGCTCCCCACCTTTTGGTGGCCGGTGCCACGGGTCAGGGTAAGTCGGTGGGTCTGAATGCGATTATCACCTCGCTGCTCTATACGAAGCATCCGGCCGAGCTGAAGTTTGTGATGATTGACCCCAAGATGGTCGAGTTCTCGCTCTATGCCGGTTTGGAGAAGCACTTCTTGGCCAAGATGGAGTCCGAGGAGGAGGCCATCATTACCGACCCGAAGAAGGCAGTCTATACGCTTCATGCCCTGGAGCAGGAGATGGAGGAGCGTCTGGGTCTGTGCAAGAAGGCCGGAGCCAAAAATATCTCGGAGTACAACGAAAAGTTTGTCAATCGTCGCCTCCCGCCCCCGAAGGGTCACCGTTTCCTGCCCTATATCGTGGTGGTAATCGACGAGTTTGCCGACCTGATTATGACGGCCAAGGAGGTTGAGCGCCCCGTGATGCGCCTGGCCCAGAAGGCTCGTGCGGTGGGTATTCACCTCATCATCGCCACGCAACGCCCCGATGTGCGTGTTATTACGGGTGGTATCAAGGCCAACTTCCCCGCCCGCATCGCCTTCCGTGTGATGCAGATGGTCGATTCGCGCACCATCATCGACCAGCCCGGAGCCCAATCGCTCATTGGTCGAGGTGATATGCTCTTTACCAACGGCGGAGAGCTGACCCGTGTGCAGTGTGCCCTGGTCGAGACCCGAGAGGTCGAGCGTATCGTGGAGTACATCTCTTCGCAGCAGGGGTACCCCGATGCCTATCCGTTGCCCGACTTTACGCCAGAGGGTGCCGATGGCGGCATGGGACTTGGCAGCGAGGGCTCGGAGTCGGGTCGTGCCATCAAGTTTGACAGCCTCTTTGCCGAGATTGCCCGCACGGCTGTTGAGCAGGGTAATATCTCGGTGTCGATGATTCAGCGCAACTTCGAGGTGGGATTCAACCGTGCCGGTCGCATCATGTCGCAGTTGCAGGCCGCCGGAATCGTGGGGCCGCAGATGGGTGCCAAGCCGCGCGATATCCTCTTCCACGACCTGCCGTCGTTAGAGGCCAAGTTGCAGGATTTGGGCGTTTTCTAACCCCGCCGTAGACCAAAACGGGGCGTCTGTGCGTTATATTCGAAAAGTAGAGAGATGAAACAGCTTCTATATGGCCTTTGTGTACTGATTGCCGTGGCGTGTGGAACCCTTCCGCTGCGAGCCGACGAGCGCTCGTCGGAGCTGCTCCAGCGTCTGCAGGAGCGCATCGAGTCGATGGGTGGCTACCATATCCGCTTTGCGGTGCAGATCGAGGGTCGGCAGATCGAGGGTGACTGCCAGGTGCAGGGTGAGCGCTGCTACCTCTGCCTGGGGGATGCCGAACTCTATGCCGACGCTGTGACCCGCTATGAGGTGGACCCCGCCAAGCAGGAGGTGGTCATTGATACCATCGACCCGGCATCGCATAACCTGCTGCAAAACCCGGCCCGTGCCTTTCGCTCCCTTTCAGAGGATTTCGATCATCGGGTGCAATCCGAGGCTGCGGGCTATGTGACCCTGAAGTTGGAGCCTAAATCCCGCTCGGTGGGTATCAGCTCGCTGACCCTGATTCTCGAGGCTCGAAGTGCCACCCCTTGCTCGCTCCTTTACGATGCCGAGGGCGAGGAGTTGCTGATTACGATTTCGAGCTTTGAGCCGAGCGATGGCCCCCTGCCGAGCTTCGATGCGGCGGCCTACCCGAACTATGAACTAATAGACTTCCGATAATCAGAAGATGGGAATGAATCGTGAAATACTGCGCATTGCGGTACCCAATATCATCTCCAATATTACGGTGCCGCTGATGGGTATCGCTTCAACGGCCATTGCGGGGCATT
>CAYRPL010000023.1:9219-10814 GCA_964426045.1 uncultured Alistipes sp.
GACAGCGAGAATACCGCAACAACTATCGGTGCGCTGGCTATCGGAGTCTCGATTTTCAACTTCATCTATTGGAATTGCAGCTTCGTGCGCATGGGAACCAGCGGTCTGACGGCCCAGGCCTTTGGCGCCGAGAATTGGCGGGAGTGTACCCGTCTGCTGGCCCGAGCCCTCTCGGTTTCGGCCCTGATGGGTGTGCTGGTCTTGTTGTTGCAGGTTCCCCTCGGAGAGCTGGCCCTCTGGGCGATGAATGGCAACCAGGTGGTGAGCGACTACTACTATGCCCGCATCTGGGCTGTGCCCGCAGGTATTCTCCTCTTTGCCCTCAATGGCTGGTATACCGGTATGCAAAATGCTGTGATTCCGATGGTTATTGCCATTGTGGTCAATCTGGTCCATATCCTCTTCAGCCTCTGGTTCGTCTTCGGGTTCGATATGGGTATCGTGGGTATCGCCTACGCCTCGGTCGTAGGGCAGGCTACGGGCGTGGTGCTGTCGCTCGTGATGCTGGCCGTGAGCTACCGTCGCTTCCTGGTGCGCATCTCCTGGCGCGAGGTCTTCGATTTGTCGGCCATGCGCCAATTCTTTGTTGTGAACCGCGATATCATGCTGCGCACACTCTGCATCGTGGCGGTCTATACCTTCTTTACGGCCATCTCGGCCCGTATGGAGGAGGGACTGCTGGCCGTAAATACCTTGCTGTTGCAACTCTTCACCCTCTTCTCGTATATGAACGACGGCTTTGCCTATGCGGCGGAGGCCCTTACGGGGCGCTTTATCGGGGCTCGTGACGAGAAGTCGCTGCGTCGCTGCCTGGTGCGCTGCCTGCTGTGGGGAACCCTCATCTCGGTTATCTTTGTGGGAGTCTATCTGGTCGGCTGGCGTGATCTGCTGGGAATGTTCGTGGCAAAGGATTCGGCCGATGCGGGGCTGATTGTCGAACTCGCGGGTCGCTATATCGGCTGGATAATCGTAATTCCTATCGCTGCGGCTATGCCCTTTATTATGGATGGTATCATGGTCGGAGCCACCGAAACCCGTGTGATGCGCAACTCGATGTTCTTCTCGTCGGTGGCCTACTTCGCCATCTTCTACGGCCTCTACCCGCTTATCGGCAACAACGCCCTCTGGATGGCCTTCACGCTCTATATGTTCCTGCGCGGTGTCCTCCAATTCTTTATGACCGACCGCCTGAAGGGCATCTATCGCAAAGCAATAGGGAATAATGAGCGGTATAAAGTCAGTTCCTTTACCTCATAGCTTTATGTTTATCTGTTTTTGTATTCTGCTAATTTTTTTCTAATTTTGAAGCAAGTTTTGGGAGTTCTGTCGTAAAAGGAAACTCAATGTGAACCCAGGAAGTGAGGAGAAAAACTTATTTTGGATATATTGTTTTGAAAAATTTGTATTGTGTATGATAGTTGCAAAACCGTTTGTTAAGTGGGTAGGAGGTAAAACTCAATTATTGGATGAGGTGAGAAAATCTCTTCCCCTTGACTTGCATTTGCAAGATAATATCACTTATGTAGAGCCTTTTGTCGGAGGAGGTGCAGTTCTATTTTGGATTTTACAGGCATATCCCAATATCCGTCATGCAG
>CAYRPL010000023.1:10824-16600 GCA_964426045.1 uncultured Alistipes sp.
AACTCATCTGTACCTATCGTGTTATAAAAGAAAAGGTGCACGAGCTGATAGAAATTTTAGAAATTATACAAGCAGAATATATATCACTTAATACAGAGGAAAGAAAAGAATATTACTTAGAGCGCAGAGTAGAGTTTAACTCTAAGAGAATTTCGGAAGCAAGGATTGCAGCACTTTTTATTTTCCTAAATAGAACATGTTTTAATGGCTTATATCGGGTTAATTCAAAGGGGGAGTTTAATGTTCCTCATGGTAAATATACTAATCCTAAAATATGTGACGCAGATAATTTGTTAGCCGTCTCTAAACTTTTACAGCGTGTTGAGATTCTATGTGGAGATTTTGCTGAAACCGAGAAATATGCCGGTGAGGGTACGGTTTTTTATATAGATCCCCCATATAAACCGTTGTCAGAAACCTCATCATTTACTTCCTATTCCAAAGAAGGCTTTAATGATGTTGAGCAAGTACGTTTGAGAGATTTTTGTACTCGTATATCACAACTTAAATCTCGATTTGTTGCGAGCAATTCTGATCCGATAGAGAAGAAAACGGGCGAGTCTTTCTTTGATCAGATATATTCTCAGTTTAAGATTAAGCGTGTGTCTGCTACTCGACTTGTCAATGCAAATCCAAATAACAGAGGGTTTGTGTCAGAGATTATGATTTCAAATGTTTAGTAAAGCCATAAACCATGAAGGACTTTAATTTGTTTATGTCTCAATTGAGCGAGACAAATGCCACATTAGAATCTTTTACAGATTTTGATAAGGTTTCTCGTAATGTTGCAAAAATTTCAATCAAATTAAATCAGTTAAATTATCTGCTTGGTAAGACTAATTTAAGACAAGCGGTTTCTGAATTATTCGATGAAAATCCCAATACATTTGAGGCGCTTGATATTTTGGTAGCTGTTCGATCGTCAGATAACAAAAAAGTGCTAAATGATAAATACAGTCCGGTATTTGTTAAGTCATATTTTACGGATGTAGATAGTATTTGCGAGTTTATAAAAAAGACAGGTCTTGCAGATGTTTTTTCCTCGAAGAAGATTACTAATCTTGTTGATTATGTGTTTGGCGTTGAGGTTGGTCTTGATACGAATGCCCGAAAAAATCGTGGTGGAAATATTATGGCTGCAGCTGTTGCCAAGATGTTTACAGATGCAGGGGTGACATTCAGGACAGAAGTCAATAGCACAGAGTTCCCTGAAATAACAGCACTTGGTGCAGACTTGAAACGATTTGATTTTGTCATATCAACACACAATAAAACCTATTTGATAGAGACAAACTATTATAATGGAGGTGGCTCTAAATTAAACGAAACTGCTCGTGCATACTCTGATATTGCGCCAAAAATCAACCAATATCCACAATACGAATTTGTATGGATAACCGATGGACAAGGTTGGCATTCGGCCAAGAATAAATTGGAGGAGGCATATAGTATAATCCCAAGGGTTTATAATCTCACATCAATATCAGAGTTTATAAAGGATATTGAGAAACTTTAATGATTGTACCATTTTATAGATCTTCGGATAGAAATTTTACTTTGCTTAAAGGTGATTGTATCGAACTTTTAAATTCGTTTGAGTTTAAGTTCGATATGATATTTGCCGATCCGCCATATCACTTGTCGAATGGTGGTATTAGTGTGCAGAGTGGTAGGATGGTGAGTGTTAATAAGGGCGAGTGGGATAAATCACAGGGAAAGAATGCTGATTATTTGTTTGATAAGAAGTGGTTGTCTGTATGCCGAGATAAATTAAAGGAAAATGGAACCATCTGGGTGAGTGGTACCTATCATAATATATTCTCTATCGCCCGCTGTCTTACGGAACTGGGCTTCAAGATTCTGAATTGTATAACTTGGGTAAAAACTAATCCCCCGCCAAATCTCTCATGTCGATATTTTACACACTCGGCGGAGTATATTTTGTGGGCAAGGAAAAATATTAAAACCCCTCATTATTACAATTATGAGTTAATGAAGGAGATAAATGGAGGAACCCAAATGCGAGATGTTTGGAACTTGCCGGCAATTGCAAAATGGGAAAAGTCGTGTGGTAAGCATCCGACACAAAAACCTCTTTGTGTACTCTCTCGAATAATTCAGGCTTCAACAGAAAAAGGTGCTTGGATACTTGATCCGTTCGCGGGAAGTTGTACAACCGGTATTGCCGCCAACCTTTTAGACCGCCGTTTTTTAGGAATAGATCAAGAAGATAACTTTCTACAAATTAGCAAAGCTCGAAAAGAGGAGATTGAGGATTCTGCTAAACGGAGTGAGTATCTGAATAAGTTGCAACGGCAGGCTAAATTATTTAGTGATATCAAAAGGGATTGCAATTTTGTTTCTGATGCCGAGTCTGAATATACGATTGAGTTGCCGTTTTAACCGGTGTATATAAACGTATTTGAGGTATTGAATTAGAAGGTTATCATTGTAGCAATAAAAAATGGCGGTCATCCGCCATTTTTTTATTGCTCATTGCGCAAAAGCGCCTATTGTTCTTCGATTACTTCGGTGATGGTGACCTGCCAGCCGAAGAGTTCGTTGGCGCAGTGGCTCTCGATTTGGGCGATTTGCGAGTTGGCGGTTGTGTCGGCAAGGATGGCATTGAAGAAGCTGCCCATCGAGCGGAACGTGCTATTCACCTGCTGTGCAAAGCAGTTGTAGAAGGCGTGGCGCTGGTCGTGTGATAGGCCGGCCGGGAGCACTCCTTGGACTACCAGGTAGTCGTAGGGGTAGATGTGGCGCATATTGCGTGCGTCGGCATTCAGCTGCTCGACAATTGAACTTACGACTACCATCTCAACCGTATCCTCGACCCCGGGAATCTCCACAAATTCGGCATAGACCGGGTAGCTCGACTCCAAATCGAGGGCCACATCCTCAGCAAAGAGGCCAAATTCGGCATCGGTAAGATCCTCCAGGTAGATCATCTGGCGGTACTCGTTGAGGGCCCGCCTGACAGCTCGGCGCTCCTCGTGGTTCCACTGCTTGGGCTTCTGCTTACAGCCCCCCATCGTCAGAAAGAGCCCTGCAACGGCTCCCAATAGAAGAGTTCTTTTCATTGCTTTTCTTTTTTTTGATTTGGTTTTATGCTGCACTTCAGGGTTGCAACTCGCGTGCCAACCCCAACCCTAAGGAGTAATTTCTGCGACAGATGCTTTTATTCGGCCCGAAAATTACCTATCTTTGCCCTATGAAAACAACTTGGAAACCCGGAACGCTGGTCTATCCCCTGCCGGCGGTGTTGGTGAGCTGCGGTGACAGCCCCGAAAACTACAACCTGCTGACCATTGCCTGGACCGGCACGGTCTGCACCAATCCTCCGATGTGCTATATCTCGGTGCGCCCCGAGCGTCACAGTTACCAATTGATTAAGCGTACCGGAGAGTTCGTTATCAACCTCACGACCGAGGCTCTGGCCCGTGCTACGGATTGGTGTGGCGTGAAGTCTGGTCGCGACCACAACAAGTTTCGCGAAATGGGCCTTACGCCCGCCCCGGGAGTTGAGGTTCAGGCTCCGATTCTAAAAGAGGCACCCCTCTCGATTGAGTGCCGCGTAAAGCAGATTATCCCCCTGGGTTCACACGATATGTTTTTGGCTGAAGTCGTGGCCGTGCAGGCCGATGAGGCGTTGATGGACCCCGCAACGGGTCGTTTCTGCTTGGAGCGAGCCAAGCCCATCGTCTACTCGCATGGCGAGTATTTCAAGGTGGGGGAGATGATTGGGCACTTTGGGTGGTCGGTAAAGAAGAAAAAATAGAAAACACCTTGTTGTACAGCACCTTGCGAAATGAGTGTGTCCAAAAATTCATTGGACACACTCATTTATTCGTCTTCATCAGCACTGGGTATTAGTGTCATATCCTTCGATATAACAATTCCGTATGGGACATTCCTGGTTTTCCCCTCTTGTGCTACGAGGATTCCTATTTCGGTAAGCTGTTTAATATCTCTTTCGGCTGTGTCGGCTGAAGTTTTAGCGAGTTTAGCCCACCTTTTTGTAGTGAGTTTTCCGATATAGCCATCAAGATATATGTTTAGAATGCGCCTCTGTCGCTCATTTAAGGGTGCCTGTGAGTGATTCTGCCAGAAGATGGCTTTATTTAAGATGGATGATAGCATCTCTTCTGCCCCCTCAATTGATCGGAGCATACAATCCAGATACCAATCGATCCACATGGTTATATCGCAGTCTCCCTTCTGGCACCTCTCTAACGTCTCATTATAGCGTCTCTTCTCTTTGTTGATTTGACGAGTGATACTATAATATCTTAAGGTTGAATTATCAGCCTGACTTAACGCCATATCCGCTATTGCCCTGCTTATTCTTCCATTGCCGTCATCAAACGGATGGATGCTTACAAACCAAAAATGAGCTATGGCTGATTTTATATAATCTTTTGCGGTGTTTTCAGAGTTGTACCACGCTAAGAAACGCTGCATTTCGGCAGGTATTCGCTTTGGCTCAGGTGCAAGATAATGCTCCTTTTCTCTTCCTAATACACCTGAAACCACCTCCATAGTATCCACACGATACCTGCCTACATTAATGGGACTCATTCCGCTTCTTCCGGTTGGGAATAAGCAGTTGTGCCATCCGAAAAGACGCTCGTCAGTAAGAGGGTCAGAGAAGTTGTTAGTCGCATCGAGCATCATCTCAACTACACCATCAATATAATGAGAAGACTCGATTTCATTGGTAATCTGTACGCCCATTCTCCTTGCTACGGATGAGCGAACCTGTTCGGAATTGAGCACTACACCCTCTATCTCCGATGAGGATATAATGTCGTGAGTCAAAGCCTCGACGGTTGCCAGTTGTTGTGCATTAAACCCGATTGCAGACAATCTTCCCTCAAGGTATCCTGCAGCTTTGCTTACCTTTATCAGTTTTGTGTCAATCCGCCCTCTGTCCCAGGTGAAGTTCGGCCAATTCTCTGTTTGATGTATGTACATACTCAATATTTTTTGCAAATATAGCAATTTGCGGCCAATTAACCGCAAAAAATGCGGATAATAAGCCGCAAAAAGATAATTGACCCTTATTTGTGTTCGCTTTTCTGTTGATTTTGCTCCAGGAAGTCGCGCGAGACGACGGTCGAGATGGCCTGGTGCAGAACCGAAAATTCGAGGGGGGTGTGGCCCAGCAACTCGCCATCGACCTCCAGTAGAATCTCGGGCGAGGATTCGATGCGTACCTTGCGGCCACGCTCCTGCAGTACATGGCGGATGCGGTAGATACCTCCGTTGAAGAGGTAGTGGAAGCGGAAGAGGATATGCCAAAAGTGGATGGGTCGAATCAGCGAGATGTCGAGCAGTCCGTCGTTGGCTACCGCCTCGGGAAGCTGCTGCACGCCGCCTCCGTTGTACTTACAGATTCCGATGGCGATACTTAAGAGCAGGTCGTTATAGACCCGCCGGTCGTCAATCCAGACCTTTACGCCGGTCGATTTGTAACCGAAGTATGTGCGAATCAGGCTCCAGGTGTAGCTCCAGCTGCGCAGGCGGTGTTTTTCGCGCAGGTGACTCACACGCTTCACCACCACGGCGTCGAAGCCGGCGCCCGCCACATTGGCCATATAGCGTGTCTGGCGGTAGTGGGCCTCCTCGTAGCTGACCACACCTACGTCTTGCAGAAAGCGGTTCTCCTCGGCAATGGCGCGTATCGCCTCGCGGTGGTTGGCGGGGATGCCCACCGTGCGCACCCAATCGTTTCCCGTGCCGACGGCAATTACCGCCAGCAAGACCTCCTTGG
>CAYRPL010000024.1:0-16574 GCA_964426045.1 uncultured Alistipes sp.
TCGGTAAACCTCCCTCCTCGCAATGACTGCGAGAAGTAATTTTGAATTTTGAATTGCTCATTGCTAATTACTAATTGCTAATTGATTATGTTTGAAATACTGCAATCGTACTATGATCCCACGTTAAGCAACGGATTTATGATGGGTTCGAGCCACATGGGATACTATGTGTTGGTTTTGGTAATCGGATTGGTTGGTTACATTGTGCAGGCCCGTCTGCAGGCGGTCTTTGCCAAGTATGCCAAGGTGATGGCACCGGGTGCGATGACCGGAGCCGAGATTGCCGAGAAGATGCTGCGTGAAAATCGCATCCACAACGTCAGGGTGACCCACGTCAAGGGACATCTTACCGACCACTTCAACCCTGCAACGATGACCGTGAACCTGAGCGACAGCGTCTACTCGTCGCGCTCGATTTCGGCCCTGGCGGTCGCCTGCCATGAGTGCGGACACGCCGTACAGCATGCCCAGGGCTATGCTCCGCTGGTGATGCGCTCGCAGCTCGTTCCCATTGTCTCCTTCGCCTCGCGTGCTGCACAGTGGGTGATTATCCTGGGTCTGATTCTTATGGCCTCGACCAACAACACGGTGGTCATGTGGGCGGGCATCGGTCTGATTGGCCTCTCGGCCCTCTTCTCGCTGGTCACCCTGCCGGTTGAGTATAACGCCTCGTCGCGAGCCCTGGCCTGGTTGGAGGGTTCGCGCACGCTTCAGGGTGTTGAGGTGGGTTATGCCCGTGAGGCCCTGAATTGGGCGGCTCGCACCTACTTAGTGGCAGCCCTTGGAGCCGTAGCTTCGGTACTCTACTATGTGATGCTGGTGATGGGTGGTCGTCGCGACGACTAACCCGCAAAAACAATAGCCCCAACCATGAAGAGTCCTCGAACCGACTATACATCGCGCAGTTGCGTGGCCTGCCTGCTGTTGATAGGTGTGCTGGTGGTCGTAAGCCTCATTCCGCCCCTCGAGGTGCGGGGTGTGCAGCTGCGTCGTGCCAATATCCTCTCGGAGTTTATCACCTTCGAGGAGGCCGAATCTGCCTCCGAGCAGACCGAGGCTGCTGTCGAGGAGATTGAGGTTGATTGGCAACAGGTGGCCGAGGCAGTTTCGGAGCCCGAACCGACCCCCGAGGAGCAACTTGTCGAGCGCCACCTGCGCTGGTTGGTATACCCCGACGAGCCGACGGGTGAGTATCCCTGGCCCGACTCGCTGACTCTGCGCTCGGAGGCTACGGTGCGCATCGAGGATTTCGATACGACAGGCCGCTCACTCTTCGATTCGCTCTACCACAAACTGCTCTGTCGTCGCCCCGTGCGCATCGCCTTCCTGGGCGACTCCTTTGTCGAGGGTGATATCCTGACGGCCGACCTGCGCGAGCAGATGCAACTCACCTTTGGCGGCTCGGGTGTCGGCTTTGCCCCGATGGCTTCGCCCCTGACGGGTTTCCGTCGCACGGTCAAGACCACGGCCAAGGGGTGGACTTCGCACAACATCATGCAGTGGGCCAAATCCTCGGAGGAGATTCAGCGCAGCTTCACGGTTGCGGGGTGGGTCTGCCGTCCGACTAACGGGGCCTCGACCCGCTGGGAGGGTACCGATGCCCGTCGTTGCCTGGATAGCTGCGATGGGGCCAACCTCTGGTTCTTAAGCCGCACGCCCGCCGAGGTCGAGGTGACCTTGAACGATACGCTGACCCGACGATTCGAGTTGCCGGCCGATGAGGCCCTGCGTCGTATCGAGGTGCGTTGTCGAGGGCTGCGCAGCCTCGATTTTAAGGTGCTCTCGGGTGCTGAGGGATTTATGGGTCATGGCGCTCAATTCTTCGGTAAGGAGGGGGTGGTGGTCGATAACTACTCGGTACGCTCGAACAACGGCCGAGCCCTCTTCTGGAGCTCCCCCTCGCTCAATGCCCAGCTGCAGGCCCAGGCCCCCTACGACCTAGTGGTTCTGCAGTATGGACTCAACATCATGCAGCAGGGTGTGTTGGGCTACTCGAACTATGGCCGTCAGATCGAACAGATGGTGGACTATGTGCGCCAATGCTTCCCCGGAGCCGCAATCCTGGTGCTGGGCGTGAGCGAGCGCTGGGTCAAGGACGAAAAGGGCTTTGCCCCGATAGACGCACTGCCGGCAATGGTTCGCTCCCAGCGTGAGGCTGCCCGCCGCTCGGGTGCCGCCTTCTGGGCTACGAGCGAGGCGATGCAGGCGCTGGGAGGTATGGAGGCCTTCGTGCGCAACGGCTGGGCCGGCAAGGACTATACCCACATCAACTACGGCGGCGGACGCCGCATCGCTACGGCCCTCTTCGAAGCCCTCTGTGCCGATATTTGTGACTATTGGGAGCGTGAGAATCCCAACCACATCCGCCGCACCGAGGAGCAGCCGCTGCTCGAGCGGAGCCTTGTCGATACGACCCTTCTGTTCAGTCCCTCGCTTCAATTGAACCCCTAAGCCGATGTTGTTGCCCACGCTCGAAGAGTTCTGGAGCCGCCTGGTGGCGCTGCTGACCTACGACCCGCTGTCGCCGATGATATTCAGCAGCGGGCTCTTCTTGTTTCTCTTTGCGGGTTTCCTGATTATCTATGTCGCGCTGCGCAAAACACCCACGGCCCGCATCCTCTATGTCGTGGCCTTCTCGCTCTACTTCTACTATAAGTCCAGTGGTATCTACTTCCTGCTGCTCTTGTTTGCCTCGGTAAGCGACTTTATTTTGGCGCAACTCATCTACCGCTCCAAACGGCAGGGGCTGCGTCGTCTGTGGCTTGCGATGAGTGTGGTCGTAAACCTCGGCATGCTGGCCTACTTCAAGTATACCAACTTCTTCATCGAGATTGCCCACTCGCTCTTTGGTGCGGGATTCCTGCAGTTCCAAAATATCTTCCTGCCGGTCGGTATCTCCTTCTTCGTCTTCCAGTCGATGAGCTATACCATCGACATCTACCGCTGCGAACTAAAGCCCCTGGATCGCTGGATTGACTACTGCTTCTACCTCTCCTTCTTCCCGCAGCTGGTCGCCGGCCCCATTGTCCGAGCCCGCGATTTCCTGCCCCAAATCCGCCGCAATCCGGTCACCGTCACCCGCGAAATGTTCGGCCTGGGTCTCTGTCTGATTCTTACGGGACTCTTCAAAAAGGCCATTATCTCGGACTATATCTCCCTGAATTTCGTTGACCGTATCTTCGACGAACCGCTCCTCTACTCGGGCTTCGAGTGCCTGATGGGCATCTATGGCTACGCCCTGCAAATCTACTGCGACTTCTCGGGCTACTCGGATATGGCCATCGGTATCGCCCTGCTGATGGGCTTCCACTTCCCCAAGAACTTCGATGCCCCCTACCGCTCGGCTACCATTACCGAATTCTGGCGCCGCTGGCATATCTCGCTCTCCTCGTGGCTGCGCGACTACCTCTACATCTCGTTGGGTGGTAACCGCAAGGGGCGGGTGCGTACCTACATCAACCTGATGCTCACCATGCTGCTCGGAGGCCTCTGGCATGGAGCCGCCCTGCGCTTTGTCCTCTGGGGAGCCCTCCATGGCATCGCCCTGGCCCTCCATAAACTCTGGCTCGCCGTAGTCCCCGGAGCCCGTGCCTTAGGTGCCGATATGCCCCTTTGGCGTCGCCTGCCCGCCATGCTCTTCACCTTCCACCTCGTATGCTTGGGCTGGCTCCTCTTCCGTGCCGAGTCGATGCAGACTGTGGGGCTGATGCTGCATCAAATCTTCCACGCCTTCAACCCCGACCTCATCGGACAGGTTGTCTCGGGCTACCTGCCCATCTTCCTGCTTATCGCGTTGGGCTATCTGCTCCACCTGATGCCCCCCGTCGTCGATAACCTCTTTCAGCGATTTGTCGCAGCCCTCCCCCTGCTCTGTCAGGTGCTTTTGATTGCGCTCGTTGCCTGGGCTGTGATGCAGATAAAATCATCCGATATACAGCCATTTATCTACTTCCAATTTTAATGTTTTGTCGTGATAACACAGCACCTGCGGCACATCGCAAAAAATGCCGAAATGGGCAGTACGATTTAGTACAGCCCATCTCTGCATTTTTTTACGATGCACCCCATCTGCTGCGTTCTGACGACAAAATCAAAAAATTGGTTGGGAGGAGTAACAGCTTTTCGCTTTACACTCAGCAAACAGCCCCCAATAGAGCACTCCTTACAACGGCTCAAATCCAAAATTAGGAGAACGGAATGATTAAATAATTGTGAATTGTGAATTGTAAATTGTGAATTGAAATGAATACAACCCTTGACCATAACCTCTTTTTGACCCTCAATTTTGATGGCGGCGCCTTCTTGGATTGGCTGATGCTGACCACCTCGGGAAAACTGACCTGGGTGCCCCTCTATCTGCTGATTTTGTGGCTTGTCTATCGTCGTTTCGGGTGGCGCAACCTGTTGCTGTTTCTCGCTTTGGCGGTGCTGGGCGTAGTACTGACCGACCTGGTGGCCGGCATCTTCAAACACTCGGGCCCCCTAAAGAATCTCTTCCCGAATCTGCCACCGCGTCTGCGTCCGATGCACACCCCCGAGTTCGAGGGAATGATACATGTGCTCAAGCAGGGAGGGCTCTATGGCACCATCTCGGCCCATGCCGCCACCACCTGCTCGGTGGCCCTCTTTGGGGCTCTCACGCTGCGTCGTCGCTGGTTTTGGGCCGTCGCCCTGCTTTGGGTTATGTTGGTCTGCTATTCGCGCATCTACTTGGCCTACCACTTCCCGCTGGATATCCTTTATGGCCTGCTCCTAGGCTCGGCCGCTGGATATATCTCCCATCTCCTGTTCAAAAAATGGGGCACTGAGATGATTCGGAATTAGGAATGGTCTTACTCTCTCAGTCATCCCGAGGAGGGCATTTGCCCGACGAGGGGATCTTTTCAAGTAATAATAAAGATTGCCACGTCGGTCGGTAAGCCTCCCTCCTCGCAATGACTGTGAAAATCATTGCTCATTGCTAATTACTAATTACTCATTTATAAGACCTTCACCGTTCCGGTGGTGGCATCGAAGCGCACCGTCGAGTTGCTGAACAGACGCTCGATATGGCCGCTGTGAATCATCTCTTGGGTCGGCAGGTGGTGCAGGTGGGGCGTGTCGATCAGGGCTATGCTGTCGCAGAGTGTGAGGGCGATATCCAACTCGTGGGTTGAGAAGAGAATACACTTCCCCTCGTCGTGTGCCAGGCGGCGCAGCAGGGTGCAGAGCTCGTAGCGGTTGGGCATATCGAGGAACGAAGTGGGCTCGTCGAGGAGAATAATGGAGGTCTGCTGGGCCAGGGCACGGGCAATCATCGCACGTTGGCACTCGCCATCCGAGAGTCTGTCGAGTGTGCGCTTCTCATAACCGGCCAACCCCACCAATTGAAGCGAATGGGTGACAATCTTCCGATCTTCGCTTCCCAGGCGGCCAATCCAATTGGTATAGGGCGAGCGACCTAAGGCGACCAGATCCTCGACCCGCAGGTCGCTGATGCGCAGACGCTCGGTGGTCACAAAGGCAACCTGCTCGGCCAACTCGCGGGCTGAGAGGCTTTGCAGGGGTTGCTCATTGATAAGAATCTCACCTTCGGAGCTGCTTCCCAAGCCGACTAAGGCTCTGAGCAGGGTCGATTTTCCCGTGCCGTTGCGACCTACCAATGCCGTAAGTTCTCCGGCTCGAATTTGGGCCGAGATACGCTCCATCAGGTGTCGTTCGCCATACCCCAACGATAGCTCATTCAAACGAATCATAGGCAGCTCTATTTGCTCTTCAGTATTACCCACACCACAACCGGAATACCTAATAGGGCGGTGATGGTGTTGATGGGAAGGGTCCAACACTTTGAGATGATATCGCACGCAAGCAACACCACGCCACCCGTCAGGGCGGCAGCGGGCATCAGTGTGCGGTGGTCGGCGTTGCGCATCATCAGGCGTGCAACGTGGGGCATGGCCAGCCCGATAAAGCCGATGGGGCCGCAGAAGGCGGTCACCGTGCCGGCCAGCAGGGTGGTCGAGAGGAGAATCAGCAGTCGCGAGCGACGCACATTGAGTCCCATTGTGCGGGCGTAGTTCTCACCCAGCAGCAGCAGATTCAGGGGTTTGATGGCCGCCACGGCGCAGAGCAGTCCCAGCACAATGGCGGGAATCAGCAGCCCCATCTGCGGGCGGGTGACGTCGCCCAACGACCCCATGGTCCAGATGACAAATGATTTGAGGGACTCCTCGTTGCTCAGGTATTGGAGAATCTGCACCACGGCACTTACTCCCGATGAGAACATCATGCCCAGAATCAGAATCACCATAATATCTTTGATGCGGTGGCTCAGGGCGGCAATCAGGGCCAGGATGGCGGCTCCTCCCAGCCAGGCGGCACCCGCCGTGCCGAGGGTGTTGAGGGTCGAGCCGGCCTGCACACCGAGCAGCGGGGCTCCCAGAATAAAGAGGGCGACACCGAGGCTTGCTCCCGAGCTGATACCCAGCACATAGGGGCCTGCTAATGGGTTGCGAAACAGGGTCTGCATCTCCAGTCCGCTGACGGTCAGAGCGCCACCCGCCAGAACGGCCACGACGGCCTTCATCAGGCGAATCTCGCAGACAATCTTGCGTGTAGCTTCGCTGCACTCGCCCCCCGAAAGGGCAGCCCAGACCTCCGAGAGGGGAATGGCGACCGAGCCCACGACCATATCGAGGGCGAAGAGCGCCACAAGCAGCAGGCTCAGGAGGGTAAAGAGTATGGTATGACGGTGCTGCATCGCTACAAAGGTAATCACTTTCCTGCGGTTATTAAAGAATTCTCCGGTAATAATAGAAATCTTCTTCGACCAATTCGGGGTGGAAGATCTTCACCAGGTCGCGCAGGACCAGGTGGGGATTGACTACGCCCGACTCCCAATAGTCGTTTCCCTTGCCCGGACTTCGGCGGCGGTCGTTGTTGTAGACCTCACCCGATTCTACGCACTTAAAGGCTTTGAAACGCGGATAGCGGCTGTAGAGCTGCTCGCGATTCTCTACCCCCGTGACATCAATCCAATGGTCGGCTTTAGCCATCAATAGGGTAGCCTCCTCGCTGTCGATGCGCTGCGAGGAGTTCGAGGTGTTCTTTTCGCGGTAGAGGTAATCTCCGCCCGCATCGGCAATCAGGCGGGCCGGATAGCTCGACTGCCAGGGCATAAACCAACTCTCGCCATAGGGGGTATTGACCATTACGCGGGGCCTGTGCGGAGCTGTGGCGGCTACCGAGCGCCAATGTTCGTATTGGGGCGGAAGGGTGGCAAAGTGGGTCTCGGCCGCCGAGCGCTCACCGATGCACTCTCCGATGACCACCATCCACTC
This sequence comes from uncultured Alistipes sp., assembly GCA_964426045.1. Lineage (GTDB taxonomy): Bacteria > Bacteroidota > Bacteroidia > Bacteroidales > Rikenellaceae > Alistipes. Next base: position 7,320 of record CAYRPL010000024.1, read on the forward strand.
GGCCTTCCCTAAGGGGCTCTGCTCGACATATTCGCCCATATAGAGGTAGGCGATGCCCAACTCACGGAGCTTGGCCTCCATTGCACTCGGGCCCGAAACCCCGTAGAGCAGTACCAAGTCGGCATCCAACGCAACAAGCAACTCATAATTTAGGTGCCCCTCGTAGCCCACATCGCCCACTTCGTGACGTCGCTTCTGAATCTCGGGGTTGTGGATAAAGTCGATACCCGAGACCCCCACCACACGGTCGGTGGCCCCCAGGCAGTCGAGCATCGCCACATACGACGAGCTGAGGCAGACCACCCGCTCGGCATCCCCCCGCAGCACGGGGCCCGCATAGCCTGTCGGGGGCTCCTCGCCGTTGCGGGCGATAAAGAGCATACGCTCCTCGGTCTGCTCGACCCCCTGCCAAGGGTTACGTACCTTGATAAGGGTACTTGCATGGCTGTCGCTGCCCAGAATCTCAAATCCGGCAGCATATACCGGTGTATAGCGGGGCTTGCAGAACTCCTCCATCGAGCTCTGTGGGGCCGGTCGGCAGGCTGCTGCAAACAGCAGCCCAAACATCAATAGCACTCTTCTCATGGCTGTTGGCTCTTTTTGCCCCATTTGGGGCGGATTCCGAGGAAAAATTCGAAGTTGCGACCCGGCATCGGGCGGGCCAATACCGATTCGTAGGCGCGGTCGGCGAGGTTGCGCACCGAAAGCTTCAGCGAGAGCTCCGACCACGAGAAGCCGAACTGCTTCTCGAGTGAGAGCTCGCACAGAAAATAACCCTTTACAACACCTAACATCGAATAGGTGTTCGAGGTGGTGGTGTAGCGCTCGCTATAGTAGCTCCCCTTCCAGCCCAGACGCCAACTGCGCCAGGCGAGGTTGGCCGAGGCCGAAGCCGAGTATTCGGGGACATAGACCAGCTGCTTGCCTACCGATTGGTCGTTGGCCCCCAGCGCTTCGCTCTGGTTGATGGAGGGGGGCCAGGAGAAGTTGCCTGCAAATTGCAGCTGCCAATCGCGGGCCAAATCGACACGTCCGTCGAGGTGCAACTCCACACCGTAGGCGTGTACACGCTTCAGGTTCTCGGGGGTCCAATAGCCCTGGGCCGTGGCCCGCCACAGAATCCAATCGTCGATGTAGGAGTCAAACCAGGTGGCACTGCCGCTCAGCGCATAACTTCCGGAGCGTTGCAGGGCAAACGAGAGCCCCACATCATAGCTCAACCCCTGCTCGGGTCGCAGCTCAGCGTTGCCCCCGGGCTGGTAGTAGAGGTCGTTGAGGGTCGGATAGCGGAAGTTGCGTGAGAGCGAACCTTTGACCATCAGGCGCCCTTTGCGTGAAAGGAGATAGTCGGCCGAGAGGGCCGGAATCAGGGGGCTGAGCTCCCTATCGTAGAGCTCCTCGCGCAGAATGAACGAAAGACCCAGACGCTCGGTGGGCGACCAGCGGGCCGAAGCCGACAGCGAGAGCTCGCTGCGCCCTCGGTCGTAGATTTGACCCTGCGCCGAGCGCTCATCACGGCTCTCGACTTGGTGGTGGTGCAGCGTCAGGTTGGCCGCAAAGAGCCACTTGTCGGCGTAGTACTCGCCCGAGGCGGCCCCATAGAGGGTGTGAATATGGTTGCGTGAACGAATCAACTCGGTATAGATGCCGTTTCCGCGATCCTTCTTGAAATCATAGGCCTGCCACGAGTAGAGGTAGCCCACCCGTGCCTCGGCCTTGTAGCGGCTCTCAAGACGCTGCCACGAGAGCACCGAGCGCAGACTGCGCTCACGCTGGCGATTCTCGAACTGCCGCTCCGAGTTGTAGTCCACCATCAGGCGCGGCACCCCGCGATTCGAGTCCAGATACCACGCCTCGAGGGCCAGGCGGTCACCGTTGCGAAGCCGATGGCTCACCTCCTGCATCAGGTGCAGATCTCGAAAGTCGCAGTTGTGGTTCAGCTCCGTAGGGTAGTAGCTGCCGATAATCTGCCCCTCGCTATCGTAGATGTGTTCGCGCTTTTTGTAGTTCGTGTAGTGGAAATCGTTCTCCGACATCGTATGAATCAGGCGGGTCTGCACCTGCCAGCGCTCCGAGGCGTAGCTCAGGCGCAGGAACTCGTCGTAGGTGCTGTAGGAGCCGATGCCCTGGATGTATTGCAGCTGAAATCCACGCTCGGTCGTGGGGGCCGATTTCAGTAGGATGGCTCCACCCAGACCGCCGCCCGTAACACTGACCGACGAGGTGCCGTGCAACAGCGTAGCCTCATCGACCAGGTAGGAGGGAATGAGCGAGAAGTCGGTGGTTCCCAGCATGGGGGATTGCAGCTTCAGTCCGTTCCAACTGACCTGCGTATGCGAGGCCGAGGTGCCTCGGAATGAGACCGTCGAGAGGGTCGCACGGCCATGTTGCTTGACAAAGATTGAGGAGCCGTAGGTCAGTACGTCGGCCATCGACGAGGCGATGTTGTCGTGCAGCACGGGCTCTTCGATGTGGGTGCGTTGCACGCCAATCTCCTTCATCGGGCGCCGACCTTGAACCATCACCTCTTCGATGGGTACAATGTATCCGCGGTTGCGGTTCCACCATAGCGAGTCCTCCTGCTGGGCATACGCCCTTGTGGGGAGTATGCTCAGCAGCATGGAAGCGGCAACAACCAATCGCAGGACTCGTTTCATTATCGCTTAGTTATTTCCAGCAGAAGGCGCTGGGGCAGATGCCGACACCAAACTCATCAATCTCCTCGCCCGAGGCCGAGTAGCGAATCACAACGCCCTCCTGCGTGTAGTCGATGGCATCGGCCACATAAATATCGCCATTTTCGGGGTCGATGGTGAGGCCATACTCGCTTACGGCACTCGTCGTAAAGAGGGCCGTGGCGGGGAGCTCCTCGCTATCCACCGACATCGACCATACACCCCCGTTGAGCCAATAGAGGCGGTCGCCTGCGGCGTTGAGCTGGAACTCGGAGGGGAACTCGCCGAGGGCCAGCTCCCAGCGCTTCTCGATAGTAAAACTCTCGGGGTTGATGCGTACCACGGCGGGAGCCTCGTAACCGATGGGGTTGCCATCCCAACCTCCGCCGTCGGTCATGGTCCAGAGTTTTTTATTCTTATCCAGAAGCATGGCCATCGGTTGGATGCCGACCTCGAGTGTGCCGACAACCTTGTCGGTTGTAGTGTCAATCTTGAGAATCGACTTCTGGTAGCTCCAGCAATTGACAAAGAGGTGGTTGCCATGCAGCACCAGCTGCTCGGTCGAGGCGTCGGCCGAGGACATCTCGGTCTCGATGTAGCCCGTTACGGTGTAGTTTTGGGGATTGACGATGGCGATTCGGTTATCCCACAGCTGCGAAACATAGGCCTTTGTGGGGCTCTGGAAGCAGATGTAGCGGGGCCCGGGGAGGGTGATGCGCCCCACCTCGCGGAAGGTTGTGGGGTCGAGGGCGAAGATGACTCCCGAGTTGTTCGAGCAGATCCAGAGCTTTCCATCATAGAGGGTCAGCGATTGTGCCGTGTCGCCGAGCAGCTGCCCGTTGGCACGCATAAAGACCTCGTTTTCAATCAACTTCTCGTCGGGTGTGTAGTACGAGAGCGAGGCATTGGCCCCCATATAGGCCCCCTCGCAGCCGATAAAAAGACCCGAATCCTCGGTCTCGAAACTCTCCTGCTCAATTACCGGATCACTCTCCGAGCAGGCGAAGAGCAGCGTGGCCAGAGCCACCAAAGCAAACATTTTGCGCATAGTCGTAACTTTTTAGTCAATAAATAGGTGTTCGTCTTCCTGCAAACGCATACACACGACCTGAAAATCCGTGCGATGCTACGCTCTGCATTCGGATTTCAGCTTACGACTTCGGCTTTTTGTGAAAAGCGAAAAGAGTTCGGTTGAAGACCTTGAGCCCATTACCTGCAGGCTAAAATCCTTATGCAAATGCTTAAAGGCAGGTCTTCTGACTTATCCCTTCTGTTGCGCCTTCCCAATCCTCGGTGGGATCAGTGGCAAAGAGTGCAACAGATGCTAACTTCTTGAATTTAAGCGAAGTTGGGACTTACAGCAGCAGGTACTGTTCCGGATTCACACCGGATTCCCTTTTCATTCCTTGACGGCTCGTTGGCAGTCTTCGGAAACCTTTTGCGAAGGCAAAGATAAAAGATAAAATTCAAAATTCAAAATTTTTTGATTTTTTTGGTCTGCAACAAAAAAAATGAGTGTATCCAAAAAAATGGACACACTCACCCAATTGCTTACTCTTATTTATTGTCTGTTTATCTCGACCCAATTGGTTAATTCCACAAAATCACCAACAGACAGCTGCTCGGCACGCTTCGAGAAGAAGGGGTGCTCACTGCCGCCGAAGTTGCCGAAGATGGCCTTCAGCGAGTTGCGAATCATCTTACGCCGCTGATTGAACGAGGCCTTGACAACCTTGATAAAGAGAGCCTCATCGCAGGCGAGTTCCCGGGTGGCGTTGCGCTTGAGGCGAATCACGGCACTCTTAACCTTCGGGGGCGGGTTGAAGACCGACTCGTTCACCGTAAAGAGGTACTCAATATCATACCAAGCCTGGAGCAGTACGCTGAGGATGCCATACTCCTTCGACCCTGGGGGTTCGGCCAGACGCACAGCCACCTCCTTTTGAATCATACCCACGCACTCGGGTATCAGGTCGCGGTTCTCGAGCAGCTTGAAGAAGATTTGCGACGAGATGTTGTAGGGGAAGTTGCCAATCAGAGAGAATCCCTCGGGGAAGCGCTCGCGCAGATCCATCTTCAGAAAATCGCCTTCGATAAGGCGGGGGGCAAACTCGGGGTAGTGAGCGTGAAGATACTCCACACTCTCGGAGTCAATCTCGGCCCCGTAGGTTACAATGTCGCCCCTTTCGAGCAGGAATCGGGTCAAAACTCCCATACCGCATCCTACCTCCAATACCGGTGTGGGACACTGCTCCGAACCCCCTCCCTGCAGGGAGCTGCAAATCTTGCGGGCGATGTTCAAATCGACCAAAAAGTGTTGGCCCAGGGCCTTCTTTGCGCGTACTTCACTCATAACTTTCTCGCTGCCTCGTTGTCCTTCTCTTCGACATCGTCGCCCTCCCAATCGAACCAGGGGAATTGGCTCTTGCCGGCCAATGAGAATTGCGTATAGGTAATCGGCAGGCCGCGGTCGAGGAACATACGCTCGTAGGCGGTCTTGACCGAGAGACGCTCGTCGGCATAGCCCGTACCATAAATATCATCGTTGGCCGCCAGGCGCTTCAGACTGTAGTGGTCAATTACGGCCTGCGTATAATTATACAGGTGCTGCGAGTCGGTCTTCAGGTGGATGATACCATCTTCGCGGAGCATCTTGGCGTAGTGCTCCAAAAAGAGCGGGCCCGTGAGGCGCTTCTTGGCCCTGCGGGTCTTGAGCTGCGGGTCGGGGAAGGTAATCCAAATCTCGGCCACCTCACCCGGGGCGAAGAGCGACTCGATAAACTCGATGCGTGTGCGCAGAAATCCTGCATTCTTCATCCCCTGCTCGGTTACGGTCTTGGCACCGCGCCACATTCTCGCACCCTTGATATCAATACCGATAAAATTCTTCTCCGGATGGCGCTCTGCGAGGGCTACCGTATACTCGCCCTTGCCGCATCCCAACTCCAGCACGATCGGGTTCTCATTCTTAAAGAACTCCTTATGCCACTTTCCTTTCATCGGGTGCTCCTTCTCAAACACCTCTTCAAATTCGGGCTGCACGAAACACTCGAACGTGAGATTTTCTTTAAATCTTCTTATTTTATCCTTCCCCATTTTTTTTATTTTAGGCGGCATATTTTGCACCTTCTTGTTTGCCCCGAATGGACAGTACATTTTACCGCTTATCGGGCTGCAAAACAAAATTTAAAACCGTCGTTACGACGGCTGCTCGCCTAAAATAAAAAAAATTATTTGCGGGTGGCGAGCAGAGCCAATGTCAAAAAACTAATTTACTCTCTAAAACAAACTAATTCGAGCGCACGATATTCAGCCCGACGGCTTCGACCCCGCGAATGGGCTCTGTGGGGGTGATGGTAAACCGATAGACGCCGAACTGGCTGAGAATCACACGCCGGCGGTAGGGCACCTCATCGACCAGGCGTAGGGCTGCCGGTCGGTGCGGGTGGTTCATCACAAAGGCCACCTGCTCGGTATAGTGGCTCGAGTCGGGGGCGTGGAGAGTCAGCTCAAGTCGCAGGCTGTCGCTTCGGAAGTGGCGATTTGAACGCACCACCAACGAGAGGTCTCGCAGGGTCAGCGTATCTCCATTCTCGATCCGCACGCTTACGGCCCTGTTCCACCCGTAGGGGTCTACATCCTCCATCACGGCCTGGGTCGGTCGGCTGCAACTTATGGCCCACAGCCCCAGGAGCACTGCCCAAACTCTGCGCATCTTACTGCTCCCTCTTCTCGTGGTTTGCGTTGTTGCCTCCATTACCTCCGTTGCGGCGCTCTGCGTTGCCACCGTTGCGGCGATTCGGGCGGTTGTGGCGGCGCTGTCCGTTATTCGGTCGCTCTGCGGGGCGATTCTCTCCATTCGGAGTAGCCGCCTCGCTCTTTTCGGCCCTCTCGCCCTGCGGGCGGTTGCCGTTTCCTGCCGAGCGTTTATTCTTCTTGTTGCGCTTCTTGCGCTTCGAGTCAAAGCGGGTGATGCTGTCCTCCTCGGAGCGGTAGGTCGGCTCCTGGATCTCCTCCTCGACCATCGAGGCATCAACCAACTGATCGACCTTCTGTCCCGCACGGTTCAGGGCCATAATCTCCTTTACACGCTCCACCGGCAGGGTTACCATATTCGAGAGCGAATCCTTGCTGCTCGAGAAGGACATCGTGCCGGCCAGAATATCGTTCTTGATGAAGTAGTAGTCGCCATCCAGGGCCTGCAACTCCTTCACGCGAGGGAACAGGCGGCGGGCATCGCTATAGGTGTCGTACTCGTACATCAGGCAGCACTTGAGTTTCGAGCACTGTCCGGCTAACTTCAGGGGGTTGAGCGAGAGCTCCTGCACACGGGCGGCGTTGGTCGTCACGCTCACGAAGTTCGAGATCCACGAAGCGCAGCAGAGCTCACGGCCGCAGGCTCCCAGACCTCCGATGCGACCCGCCTCCTGACGGGCTCCGATCTGCTTCATCTCGATGCGGATGTGGAATCGCTCGGCAAAGACCTTGATCAGCTCGCGGAAATCGACACGCTCGTCGGCGATGTAGTAGAAGATGGCCTTGATTTTATCGCCCTGATACTCCACATCACCAATCTTCATGTTGAGTCCCATGTCAGCGGCAATCTGGCGCGAGGCAATCATCGTCTCGTGCTCTAAGGCGATAGCCTCCTGCCAGCGCTCGATGTCGTAGGGCTTGGCCTTGCGGTAGATCTTCTTGTACTCGCAATTATAGGGGAAGAATCCCACGCGCTTCATCTGCTTGGCCACCATGTCGCCCGTCAGGGAGATGATGCCGATGTCGTGGCCCGGGGAGGCCTCGACAGCCACAATGTCACCGCGCTTGAGCTCCAGGTTGTTCACATTCTGGTAGTACGAGCGGCGGGTATTCTTGAAGCGCACCTCGAAGATGTCGGTCGGGATGTTATCGGGGTAGCCCTCGGTCCATTGGGTTTCGTGGAGTTTGAAGCACCCCTCGACGGGGGTAGCCTCGGGTTCGTTTCCGCAGTTGCAGAACGAGCATCCGCGACCAATTTCGGGCTTGTGATGACACGTTTTATGTTGTTGCTCTTGGTCCATGGTCAAAAAATTTGGGTAAAGATAGCGATTTTTTTGCAAACTCCTCCTATCGGGCTGCCGAAAAATTGAAAAAACCGACTATGCAAACTCTTTGCGCAGGTGGCGCATCCGCTTTTTGATGCGCAGAATCATCAGCAGAGCCGCCATCGTAAGACCGAAGGTAAAGCCCAGAATCAGACCGTTGGGGCCCATGTCGAGCGTGAAGCCGAAGAGGTAGCCTACGGGCAGGTTCAGCAGCCAATAGGCAATCAGGGCAATCGGCATAATGACCTTCACATCCTGGATACCGCGCAGCACGCCTACCGAGACGTTCTGAATACCATCCGAGAGCTGGAACAGGGCGATGTAGATCATCATGCCGGCCGTCAGTTCAATCACCTCGCGATTGGCCGTGAAGAGCTCGGCAATCGGGTAGCGGAACACTAAGAACATCAGAGCCGCAAAGGCATTCCAGAGAATAGCCAGGTGGTACGAAGCGTGGGTCGCAAGGTGAATCTGCTCAGTGTCGCGGGCTCCGTAGCTGTGCGATACACGAATCGTGGAGGCGATACCCACCGCCATCACGATATTGAAGGCGCAGTTGGCCATCGTGGTAGTAATCTGGTTGGCCGAGATTGCCTCGGCACCTAACCAGCCCATCATGATTCCGGTTCCTACAAAGGCCGAGGACTCCAAAAACACCTGTCCCGAAATAGGAATACCCATCTTCAGCAGGGTGCGCATATCCTCCTTGGGCCAGCGCCAAGGGCTGTAGCCCCGCAGGTAGGCCGAGTAGTGGGGGCGTACCCAAAAGTAGGCGGCCATCACCACCGGCAGCAGGGCACGCGAGAGGAAGGTGGCCAGACCGGCACCCTCGGCTCCCATCTCGGGGGCTCCCCAGCGGCCATAGATAAAGATCCAATTCAGGAAGATGTTGAGGCTGTTGCAGAGAATCGTGGCAACCATTACGGCGCGGGTATTCCCCAACCCCTCCAGAAACTGCTTGGCTCCGAAAAAGAGCATCGAGAAGGGCATACCCCAGGCTAAATAGCGGTAGTAGGGGATGGCCATATCGACCACCTCGACGGGCTGCCCCATGTGGTAGAGCAGCGGAGTGATGGCAAAGAGCAGCCCCATCGACACCAGACCGATAAGCAGATAGAGGTTCAGCGAGCTCTGCACGAGCTGTGACGAGCGCTTTGTGTCACCTTGGGCGTAGAGCTCGCCAATCAGCGGCGTAAGGCCGAAGGTGATGCCGATGGCTGCGATAAAGACGATGAAGAAGACCGAGCTTCCGAACGACACACCCGCCAGCGGCAGGGCATCCTCCCCGCCGTAGCGACCCACCATGACATTGTCGGCCACCTGTACCAAAATCTGGCCCAGCTGGGTGAGGGCCACAGGAAAGGCCAACTTCAGATTGGCCTTATAGTGCTCTTTATATGTTGCAAATTTGTACATAAGGGGTGCAAAGGTACAAAATAATTCACAATTCAGAATTCAGAATTCAAAATTATTCATATTCTTCTGCTCTGCGGGAGTGC
>CAYRPL010000025.1:0-15450 GCA_964426045.1 uncultured Alistipes sp.
GGGAATGGCCATCGAGAAGTTCTTGCGGACAATGTAGAATCCGGCGTATCCGATGAAGATACCCAGAAATACCTGCCAACGCAATTTCTTGTAGTCGGCATCGGCTTCAGCCCCGCTTCTTTCGGGCTTGTGAGCCGGAGGTGCTAAAAATTTCCACATACGCTACTAATTTTTTGTTATTTAAATTTGGTTGTGTTGCTTATAAACTCTTCAATATAACTCCATTCTCGCGCTGCGTGGCCTCGACATCGAGGGCACGGGCCAGAATCGAAATCGGATTCTCGACCTCAAAGCCCGTAGACATCTCGATCTGCCACTTGCAGGTCTCGCAGTCGGTCGCCACCCGGTCGGGATTCAGCGAGCGAATCTGTGCAAAGAGCGACTCGCCGATAGCCTGCGAGTAGGCGTAGTTCTCGCGCTTGAATCCGTAGGTTCCGGCGATTCCGCAGCACTGCGAATCCAGGGGCAACCACTCTAAGCCCGGAATCATCCTCAGAAGCGAGGTCGAGTAGATGGTCCAACCCATACGCTCCAGGTGGCAGGGCGAGTGGTAGGCCACACGTTCGTGGAAGTCGGGCTTGAAGCACAACTTCAGCCCGCGCTCCTCAACCAGGCGGTAGATAAAGCGTGTGGCGAGCGAGATTTGGCTGCGCACATCCCCCGTTTCAAGGCCCAGCAGGTGCTCATACTCATCTCGAATCGTGAAGGTGCAGGTCGAGGAGGTGGTCACCACCTCACGGCCCTCGCTGACGGCTGCACGAATCGCCTTCAGGTTGCGCTTCGCATCACGACGCGCGGCATCAACAAGGCCATTCGATATCTTCGCCACGCCGCAGCAACGCTCCTTCTCGAGCAGCTGCACGCCATAACCCAAGGCGTTGAGCACCGTTACGAGGTCACGACCCAGCTGCGGGTTGTTATAGTTCACATAGCAGCCGTGGAAGTAGCTCACCTGGCGCTCAAACTTCGCCTGCTCGGCTGCCGCATGCTTGCGGTACCACTTCTCGAAGGTCTGCGAGGCGTAGGCGGGGAAGGTACGGTGGTGGTCGATGGCCAGGGTCCAATCCATCAGACGCTTGACGGGCGCAAGGCGCAGCGAGGTATTGACCACAGGGGCCATGGTCGTAGCGACCGTGCCCATAAAGTCGGTATTGGCCAACAGCACATCGCGCAGCTTGGGCGATGTGCGGGCATAACGAATACGAGCCGACTGGATGATATCGCCAATGCGCACATTCGAAGGGCAGGCCACCTCGCAGCGCTTGCAGTTCAGGCAATACTTCAGCGCCTCGTCATAGAACATCGGCTTCTTGAGGCGATAACGCTCCCCGTCGGGTCCGGCCTGCTTGGGGCCCGGATAGGCAGGATTCACGGCCGTCATCGGGCAGTAGACGGTACAAACCGTACACTTGATGCACTGCTCGAATTCGTTGGAGCTGATATTACTCTTCTGATAATTCATCGGGTCGTGGTTTTAGCGGTTTTCTAAAATCAGGTCAGCAGCTCGCAGAGCGGTGGTGATGGCAACTCCGGCACCCGTTCCTGCCTCCAAGGCTTTCTGTCCGGCCAGAATCGAACCTACGGCATAGAGGTTCTTCACGGGCTCACCACCCAGCAGCGGATGCAACTCTGCATCGCACTCCACACCATAGCTCATATAGGGCTGACGGGCATACAAATCCTTCTCATACCACTCCGAACGCGGGGTCGGAGCCTTCACATCGAGTCCGAAAATCGGTTCGTAGATGGCATTCGTATCGGCAATCAGTCCATGGCTGAAGAAGCTGCCCGAGGCCAAAATAAAGTTCTCGGCCGTAAACTCCACCTCCTCATGCAGAGTGGTGGTGATGCTCTTCAAACGGCCTTCCGAGAGGGTTCCGCCCGTTACGTTATCACCCAGCAGGTAGGTACCTCCCAGGCGCTGGAAGTGGTTGCGCAGCTGAATCTGGGTACGAATACCGGGCACCGAGGCGGGTATCGTGGGGATGAAATAGAGCGGAATGCGCACCTTGCGACGCAACTCCTGCATCGGGCGGCTGTCATAAAGACCCGCCACGGCCGGCATAAAGATTGCCTCCGCATCACCCACCTTCTCATTGATGGTCCGAGCCACCTGGTCGAGCATCTCTCCGGTAAGCAGACGGGCGATGTTGGCTGCACGCATCTCGGTCGTACTCTTGCGCAACGCCTCCAGGCGCGGCAGCGAGAAGTGCTCGATGCGGCACTCGACACCCCGACGCTCCAGACCCGCAGCCACGAACTCCGGATTGAAGTCCAGATAGCCCTCGATACCCAACAACAGCACTTTATTCCAAGGCATCTGCTCTGCATCAGCAAAGGAATAGTAATCCTCGAGCGAGAGCCAGGCGGGCTTAAATCGGCCGATGGGGGTCAGGCGATAGTGGTTGCGCTCGGCCGAGCCCGTCACGCGGATACCGGCCTCGAAGAGCAGCTCCTTGAAGTGCTCGCTATAGGCCGAAATACGCCCTACACCCACCTTGTGGTAGGGGTGCGAGGGCTCCAAGCGGACAATCGCATCCAGCGGAGCCGCATCTGCTCCACACAACTCAAAAGATCCCGACCAGAAGTGCAGGGCACTCTGTCCGGCCGAGATGATGGCCACACGACGACCGGCACGCGCCAATGCGATACCGCTCACCAGGCCACTCAAGCCTCCTCCTATGATAATGTCATCGTATCTCATCTCCTTAATGTTTGGTTGTATGGTTATCGGCATCGGCACTCTCGACCTCATTCAGGCCACAGACACCGTTATAGAGCCACGAAGTAAATTGAATCTCGACCAACGTCTCGCCCCAGGCAATGGGATACATTCCCTTCCAACGCTCATTTAAAAATCCCTTCAAATCGCCCAGCGTGCGGTCTACGCAGCGTACCGAGCGGTTCAGAAGTCCTGCTGCACGGCAGGCACAGAGCTCACCCTGGCAGGTTCCCATGCCGATACGGGTACGGCGGCGCAGGTTAATCAGATTCTCAACATGGAGATTATCAATCGCATAGTTCACCTCACCCACCGAAACCTGCTCACACTCGCACACCAGCGCATCGTCACGCCCATTGTCCGAGGGGATATAGCGGCTCATGGTGCCGTGACGACCCTCGGCCGCCTTCTGCTCGGTGCTCAGCTCGATGATGTGGGCCTTACCCTTCTTGCGAGGCTCAACATCGGGCTCCGAGCCGGGCAGCGGGCGCTCGGCCGTCACACACGAAGCCGTGCGGTTGAGCTTGCGACAAGCCAAATCGGTAGCCCACTCGGCCATCAGACGGTAGGTCATGAGCTTTCCTCCCGTAATGGTAATAAATCCCTTCAGGCCATCGCGCGTCTCGTGATCCAGGCAGACGATACCGCGGCTGATGCTGCGACCCGTAGGGTCGGCATCCGAGGCTACGAGCGGACGCACACCGGCATAACCACGCAGGATGCGGGTCTGACCCAGCACCGGAGCGAGCTTCATACCCTCGCGCATCAGCACATCCACCTCATCGTGGGTTACCTCCATGTGGTCGATTTGGTCGTAGGGAATCTTGGTTGAGGTGGTTCCGATGAGCGAAATCGTATCGCCCGGAACCAGAATATCGGCATCTGCCGGCTTGCGGCAGCGGTTGATGACCATATTATTGATGCGGTGGCCGAAGATCAGCAGCGAACCCTTGGCGGGAGCCATGTTGATCTTCACACCCGCCAGCTCGGCGATGTGCATACCCCAGATACCTCCAGCGTTGATGACCAGCTCGGAGCTGAACGAGGACTCCTCACCGGTGCGCGAGTGGCGCAGCTTCACCCCCTCGATGCGATCACCCGTGCGCAGGAAATCGACCACCTCGTGGTAGGTCAGAATATCGGCCCCGTGCAGACGAGCATCGACAATATTGGCCGTTGTCAGGCGGAAGGGGTCAATCGCCCCGTCGGGCACCCGCACAGCACCAATCAAATCGGGATTGATGGCCGGCTCAAGGCGCAGCGCCTCTTTCGGGTCGATCAAATCGGCCGAGATTCCCGCCTTGCGGCAAGCCTCGATAAAGGTGGCCTGGTAGGCCAAATCATCCTCCGGAAGGGTAATAAAGATACCGCCGGTCTCCTCCACACAGTGGCGGGCGACACGGCGTAAAATCATATTCTCACGAATACACTCTTCGGCCGACTCATGGTCGGTTACGGCATAGCGAGCACCGCTGTGCAGCAGGCCGTGGTTGCGTCCGGTGGCTCCGGCCGTAAAGTCGAAGCGCTCGACCAGAAGCGTCTTCAGGCCGCGCAGGGCGCAGTCGCGCGCCGTTCCGGCTCCTGTGGCACCTCCGCCGATGACGATTACGTCGTAATGCTTGTTGCTCATCTTACCCACTTGTCGATTTATTAAAAATTTTATAAACCGAAACAAAAAATTCTGTTTTAGAAAATCAAAATCGGCAAAAAATATTTGTTTCGCAAAATTTTCTGTTTCGTTTCGTAACAAAAATAGTTATTCTTTTGATAACGACCAAATTTTTTTACCACTTTTTCGTCTTTTTTCACCATTATTTCACACCGAAACCTACCCCATCACAACTAATCGTCAGATTATGAGGGTATTGTACGGAATCAGAAATTTTTGAAAAATTTACGAACTGTAACCGAATTGTAAGATTTTTTTTCTATCTTTGTCATCGAGACGTAAAGATGAAGTTATACCTATATTTATATACACCTAAAATTTCCACATCATGACGAAAGAGGAACGCCACGAAAGAATCTTGGACCTGCTGCTCAAACATGAGTCGATTCAGGTATCCAACCTCAGTAACCTGCTCGAGGTTTCGGCCGTGACGATCCGAAAGGATCTGACCGAACTTGAGAAGGCCAACAAACTCTATCGCAGCCACGGAAAGGCCATCTTGATCGATCCCTACATCAACAACCGCTCGGTGAACGAGAAGGCCAAGTTAGCCGCCGAGGAGAAGATGACCATAGGTCGTGTAGCTGCTGCAATGATCAATCGCGACGACTCGATTATCATCGCCTCGGGCACCACGGTACACGCCCTGGCCCGCAATATCAAACCCATACACAAACTCACCGTAATCTCGGCATCGCTGCAGGTTTCGGAGATTCTGGCCGGTGACGAGGCAATCGACATCGTGCAGCTCGGAGGTTCGTTGCGCCACAGCTCCAACTCGGTTGTAGGTCGCTATGCCGAGGAGATTCTGCCCAACTTCTGCTGCAGCAAGCTCTTCCTGGGCGTCGATGGCATCGACCCCGAGTTCGGTATCACGACGACCGATATTCGCGAGGCGGAGCTCAACCGCGTGATGATGCACACGGCACAAAAGACCATTGTGCTGGCCGACTCCTCGAAGTTCCGTCGCCGCGGCTTCAGCAAGATTGCCAACCTCGAGGATGTGGATGTGATTATCACCGACCCGGGCATCACCGAGGCAATAGCCACCCGCATCGAAGAGCTGGGTATCGAGCTTATTATTGCTCAATAGTCTGATTACGATAAAAACGAGAAAGAGCCGCCTTTTTGGGCGACTCTTTCTCGTTTTTATCGTAATCCTACCAGCCGACAAGCTTAGAAAACTCCTCAATCACAATCTTAGCCATCTTCTCCTGGCCATAGCGGTTCGGGTGCTCCGAGGCTCCGAGGTCGGTGGTACGGTTATAGACGCCCCACGAGATGTCGGCCATCGCTGTACGGGGCATGGTTTGCACCATCTCATTAACGCACTCGACGGCATAGGGCGAGTGTACGACACAGAGCACCGGAAGCTCCTCGCCCCAGGCCTTACGCAGCTTCTCAATCAGCGCACGATAGCCCTCTGCGAACTGCTCTTCGGTAGGTCTTGGCTCGGTGCTGAAGTCGTTGGTCCCCAGCGTAATGACAATCGCATCGGGGCGATAGGGGCTCTTCTCAAACTCCCAGACCGAATCGGGCTCTTCGTCATAGAGGCGGAAGGCACGGGCACTCATCGTAAGGGTCGGATTCGAGAGTTGGAGCGTATCGCCATAGTTACGCACTAAACCGCGGCCCGAGTGCGAAACTAAGTTATAGTCGGCGCCGAAGTGGGCAGCCGTCAGTGCCGCATAGGCATAGCGGCAATTCTCAGTCTCGGGCAGGAAGGGGTCGCTACCCGACAGGCTCTCGGTGCCATAGCCGCAGGTGAGCGAGTCACCATAGAACTCGATGTGGCGGTCGGCCTTCAAATCATCGGTCGCAAGCAGTCGGCCATCGGTCGTAAGGGTGTGGAGGGTTACCCGACCCTGCTCGGCTTCGGTAGCCTTCTGGATGCGTACCAGGTGCTCACCCCGAGCCTCGGGATTGTTGAAGAGCTCGACAAGCGTATGGTCGCCCTCACAGGTAAACTTGGGACACTCCTCGCCATCCACCCAAAGATTGAAGTAGTTGCGCTTCGTATCGCTCAACTCGAGGGCCAGGTAGGTGCCCTCGAAGCGGATGTCGATATAGAGTCCACTCCAATCAAACGAGATGGAGCCGTCGTCGAGGGTCGCATAGCGGCCCACGATGCGGGCAGGCGACTCGCCTATCGCCACCTTATTCTCGGCCTCACATCCGCCAAGCAACGAGCAGAGGGCCGTAAATAGAAAAATTCGTTTCATCGTACAAGATTTCCGTTTAAGTCTACCGGCAGTTCAAAGGGCTGAAGGCGGGCATCAATCACAGCGGCGCACTCTAAGCGCGTAAGGGGGCGCTCGGCGTTATAATCGCTAAGACCCAGCGAGGCCCACTCATCGGCCGATACGGGGTTCACAACCGACTCCAGATGCTGCAACGTAACAGGCTCCTTGCATTGCAGCACCTCATCGGCCATCGTATCGGACAGATAGGGCTGCAAGCCCTGCATCAGTTCGGCTACCGAAATGGTCTCCTGGGCTCGGAACCAGCTCTGGTTCTCCCAGCCGACGGTCATACCGACACCCTGAATAATACCCGTTACACCGATGCGCTGCAGGGCCTTGAAGTGGGCATCCGTAGCGGGCAGGTCGAGGAACGGAAGCAGATAGCCGCCCCCTGCAAGCACCTCACGCTGCACCTCACGCACAGCCACCTCACGAGGCTCGATATCCTGACGGGCAGCCAGCGCAGCCACAATACCGGCGGCCTCACCCAGCTGCATCACCACAGGTTGCAGACGGGTGGAGCCATTGACCAGATTGCTCACCGAAATCGACTTCTCGGCTACAATCAGGCCATCGACCTGCTTGGGCAGCAACACACCCATCGGCACGCCATACGAGGGCACCGAGTGGAAGTAGAGATTCGGCAACGATTCCCAACCCGTGTAGCGGGTATGGTGCTGATCCACAGGATAGTCACCCACACCAATTGCGGTGCGGTAGAGCGTATAGTCGTAGGGGTTGGTGACGTGGTTGAGTTGGAAGCGCACCTCACCCTCCACACGGCGTGACTCACGGTGGTAGGGCATCAGAGGCATCTTATCCTCGGTCGGGAACTCGTCATCGGCCAGGTAGAGGGTGTTGAGCCCCAGCTCATGCTGGATGAAGTAGAGGAAGTTCAGCGTGTGGGCCTTGGCCTTGCGAACAGCCTCGGCGCGCTCCTCCTCATTCATCTCAATCATATTGACATAGAAGTCGTTACCCTCGATGGGCCAATTGATCGTATACTTGCCGTTGGGCAGCTTGCCGTAGGTAAGCATCATCTGCTTCGACCACAGGCGGTTGGCCTCCTTCGGGGTGCGGCACACGGGATTATCGCAGGCACAGGCAAAGAGGGTCGAGTCGTAGTCTGCCGGACGCTCGATGGTCATATCTCGGCCGTAGTCCTTGAGAATCATCACCATCGTCAGATCCTGAATGATATCGTTCTCCTCGGCAGGAGCAACATCCTCGCCCGTTACCGAGCGACTCTCCATACCCATATCATACTTGACGCCTAACTGCGCAGCTACGTCACCGAGCTCGGTACAGTCGATAAGTACCTCGGCCTTCACCCTCTTCTCACCCTCGGGGCTCTGCAGTGTAAGGTTCCACCCCTTTTCTGCACGCTCGATGGCGGTAACCGAGCTCTCGAACTTCACGGTCAGCGACTCCTCCTTCTCGGCCATCGAGCGGAAGATGCGGGCTCCGACACTCGGCTCGAACAAAAGGTTGCTCACCCAGCCCGTCTTCAGGGCCTGAGGGCCGCCATAGTGGGCCTCGAGCGAATCTCGCAGCTCACCCCACATACCACCACGCAAGCGGTAGTTGCCATCCGTGGCACTCACACCGGCCGAGGTCAGCATACCTCCGAGCCAGGGGCCCTGCTCGACAATCAGGGTCTTGGCGCCCATGCGGGCCGAGCGGATACCGGCCGTGGTGCCGCTGACACCTCCTCCGATAACCACCACCTCATACTTTTCACCGCCACAAGCAGTCAACATCACAGCAGCAAGCAATCCAAGCGCCGATTTCCAGATTGGGTTCATACAAAAAATATCAGGTTTTACTTTTTACTTCAACGAAAGGGTCTGCGTATAGATGCGGCCAAAGCGATCCTCGGCCTCGACGGTCACCTGCTTGGCTCCCTCGGGAATCACCACGCGGTAGAAGTGGTCGGCCGGCGAGGGATAGATGTAGGAGTGGTCGAAGCCCTCGGTCGATTTATACATCTCCTGGGCCGCAGGGTCGTAGCACTCAAAGCGCTCCATCTTCACACCCTTTTTGCCATCAAACGAGGCCTCAACACGCCACGAAGGGTCCGAAGCCCAGATGTTGGCTACCACCTGACCCGCAAAGTGGGGATACTTCTCACCGGCATAGAGCACCATCTGGTGGTCCGGCTCATAGTCGGTCGATTTGTAGTACCAATTCACCTCGCCACCCTTCACCTCAAAGACGCCATAGCCGCGCGGTGTACCATCCGTACAGAGGGGGCCCTGCCACCAGGCGCCACTCAAAGCAGGAATCACATGCTCATAAAGGTTCTCGGTGATAATCTGGTTATAGGTCGTATGGGTATGACCCGAGAGGATGTGTGCGTCGTAGGGGGCCAGCATGCGGTGCAGGTGGTGTGCATTGGTCATCACGTTGGCAATGTTGCGGTATTGGAACTGCTTGCGGTCGCTATCCTCGCAGGTGGTCGGGATGTGGAGCGTCAAGATCACCGTCTTTCCCTCCTTCACATAGCTCAAATCCTTCTCCAACCAGGCCAGCTGACGCTCATCGAGGTAGCCGATATAGAAGTAGTCGCGACCAATATAGAAGTTGTCGTTTACAAAAACATAGTGCACCTCGCCCACGTTAAACGAATAACAAACCGGGCCGAAGGTCTCCTCCCAGAGGCGCACCGAGGTCTCGTGCGAACGGCTGTAGAGGGTCATATCGTGGTTGCCCGGGGTACTGAAGAAGTCCAGACCCGTAGCGGCCACGCACTCGTTATAGGCCGGATAGAAGGTGTGGTCGTAGGAGATGACATCGCCACAGCAGATGCCGTGGAAGGGAATTTCGTAGCCTTCGACCGTCTTAAGGATGTCCTCCATGGCCAACTTCAGAGCCGGAAACTCCTTCTTATGCCAAATCTGCGGGTCGGCCGTCACCACGAAGCCGTGGTGGGTATCGTCCTGCGCCTTTTTAATCAGCGCAAAGTCGTAGCTCTTCACCTCCTCCGAGATTTTAAGCCAGAACTGCGGCACACTACTCTTGGACTCCACCCGATAGCCGGCCGGAACGGAGATATAGACCAGGCGGCTTGCATCCGACGAAGCGAGTTCGTAGCGGCCGTTCTTGTCGGTCTGCGCAAAGTTCTCGCCATCGGTAACCACCACACCGGCGATACCTTGGCCTTCGCAACTTACCTTACCCTTCAGCGTGCGCAACTCTGCAGCCCACGACATCGTGCACCACAAGAGAGCTATAGCCAACAACAATCCTCTTTTCATAACCTCTGAGACGGATTACTTCTCCAACTTCTCTTTCAACTCCTTGAGCAGGCACTCGCACTTGTACAGACCGCGCGGAACGTGGAAGCAACCCTTCCACTTGCCGCCCTTGAGGGTCAGCAGCACCTCGCCTCGACGGTTCAGGTAGCCATACCACTCGGGGTGCTCCTCGTCACGGAAGTGCGACCAGGTATAGTCGTGCAGCTTCTCGAACCAGGCCTTGCAACGCTCGTCACCGGTCAGCAGGTAGGCCTCGAGCATGGCAATCGTCGATTCGATATGCACCCACCAGAGTTTCTGATCCCACTCCAGCTGCTGCGGGGGGCATCCCTTGCGATCCATGAAGTAGTAGATGCCGCCATACTCCTTATCCCAACCGAAGTCCAGGGTATTCAGGGCAATCTCCACCGCCTTCTCAATCATCGCCTTGTCACCACGACGACGAGCCAAATCCATCACGAACCACATGGTCTCAAGCGTGTGTCCCGGGTTAATCAATCGACCGTCGAAGGTGTCGCTCAACGTACCGTCGGCATTCAGGTGCTCAACCATCAGGCCCAGCTCGGGGCGGTAGAAGCGGTTCATCACATCGCCCAGCGCCTTATCAATCGATGCCTCCACGACCTCGGGTTCAATCAGGTGCTCGATCTCCAGCAGCAGGTTGCAGAGAATCATCGAGGGGGCCAGGGCACGGATGTCGCGCGTACCGGCATGCGCCTTGTTCCACTGCGCCTTGGGGTTATCCCAGCGCTCCATGATGTGGGCAAAGGTGCGGCGCGTAGCCTCGGCATAACGCTCCTCGCCGGTCGCCTTGTGCAGCTGGGCAAAGGCCATGGCGGCAAAGGTGTAGGAGAAGATATTATAGGGGTCTACCAGCGGCTGACCCTCGCGCGTGAGGGCAAAATACCAATTGTAATCGCCATCGTGGCCATGCTTGAGCATAAACTCGGCACCCTGACGGGCACACTCCAACCACTCGGGGTTCACCCCCTCCTTATTGCAGAGCATCGAGAAGAGCCACACCTCACGGCCCTGCAACCACATAAACTTATCCGTATCGAAGACCGAACCGTCACGATCCAGGCAGGTGAAGTAACCTCCGTACTCCTTATCCTGCGAATGGTTCAACCAGAAGGGAAGAATGCGCTCGTGCAGCTCGTCGTGGTATTGTTTAATCAATGCATCAATCTGTATCATCTTTTCCATCGTTTTAGAAATTTCTATTTTTTGACTATTCTTTTTGGTGCGGGTTACAGTCGGTTTAAAGCTTCTCACCCAGGAAATACTCTCGATAGCGGTCAAAGAGATGGTGAGCCGAGGTATAACTCGACTGCGGCGAGAGGAAGTGCGAGAACTCGAAGGTGATGGCCTTGTCGTAGCCGGCACGGGCGGCCGCCTCGAGCTTCATGCGCAGCTTCTCAAACTTGATGGGCAGGAACTTGATGGGCATATCTCTATCGAAGGTCTCGGCATTGGTCCAGCACTCCAAACCATAACGATCGGCCAGACGCTTGTTCACCTCAAAGAAGGCGTCGAGCTCATCGTAGTCGATGTGTCCGTCTTGGAAGGCTACGGCATCCACGGCACCGTGAATACCGGCAAAAATCTCATCCCACTCGCGCTCATGGTCGGCCACCGAGACGGCATCCTGCTTCGAGAGGGTGGCCGAAGCCGCCATCACCGCCTTCTTGCCGTCAATCCAGGGCGAAATCAGGGTCGGAAGACCACCCGAAACAGCCTTGCAGTGCTCGCCCTGCTCACGGAATGCCTCGATAACACCCTTCGTGCGGCGCGAAATCTCACCACTGAGGTACCAGCCGCCAAACGAGGGGTGGTGCTGTCCGTACTGCTCCCACACCTCATCAATCACAAAGCGGTTATACTCGGTCTCCTTCGACATATCGCCCGTATCCCAATAGTGGCCCGAGTCGTAGAGTCCGAAGTAGAACTTCATACCATACTTATCGGCCAGACGCAGGAAGAGATCCAGCAGGTCGGTAGCAGGTCGGTAGCAACCCTTGCCGATAAGGTACTTCGAGGGGTAGGTAATAAATTTTCGATAGCCCGAACGGATCATAATCACCGTATCGATACCAATCGAGCGCATATGCTGAAAATCGGCATCCCACTCCTTCTCGCCCCAGTTCTGGTGCGGAATATCGTGGCTGATTTCATCGAGAAATGTTCCGGTAATCTTCATATTTCGTATAACTTATGATTTCCAATAGTAATTTTTACGCGTAAAGGGATAGGTGACCAAAATCACCAGCAGAGCGAACAGCACGCCGCGACCAAATGCACACCAGGGCGTAAGGCCGGCGAACCACTCAATAAGGGACGAAAGGGTTGTGAGCACGGCAATCGGAGTAATCAGATAGCTCGAAGCCGTATAGGCGAACATCGGGTTGGCTCCACAAGCCTCCAGAGCCTTGAAGCGCAGTCCGAAGCGGAGCTCCAAGGCCAAGGCAAAGATCAGAACAAAGGTCGCCATGCCGCCCGTTACGAAGAAGTAACTGATGGTAGCGTGATCCTTTTTGATTCCTCCCTCCAGCGGTTCGGCCAACAGACCTACGAAGAGCAGTACGACACCAATGGCAAAGAGCGCCTTAAGAAGCGGCTTCTCAGGCGAGGAGAGGTAGCGCAACACAACCCCACCCACAGCACAGAGCACCATCGAGAGCAGAACGGTCATCCCCACCTCGCGGACAAACAATCCCCAGAGCTGCGTACCAATCAGAGCGGCCATCACCACCACAAGGGCGATGGTCAGCCCACGGGTACGACTATCCGATGCCGCAGACTCAGTAATCTGACCGGCGGCCAGCGCCCGCTGAATCACATCACCTGCCACGCTGCCCGAGAGCACTAAGCAGAGGTACTTCAAAAACTCAAAGCGGAAGAGCCACTGAGCCGGCGTCTGCTGCCAGAGCCACTCGCACCACGACCCTTCGATTGAGGAGGCCATCTTGAGCAGAGCCACGGCAGCGATTACCACCACTCGCATAGTAAGCGAGTTGCGCGTAAACCACCAGCCTAAGGTGCCAAACAGAGCCATCGAGGCCAGAATCAGGATGATGATATCGCTCTGATGGAGCGAGACCTCAACCCCAAAGAGCGGCTTATAGAGGGCCGTCAGGGCCACCAAGGCGGCAAATCCCGCCCAATTAAGGGTCGAGTTTCTCTTTGCCTCCCAGCCCGGGATGCGAACAAACATCGCAAAGAAGAGCGCCCAAACGGCAAGGGTCATGAGGGCTGCAGCCCACGGCTCGAGCATCGAAAGGCGACCCATGCGGGTATTGCCCAGGATGATGGCAAACGAGGCAAGCCACAAGAATCGGTGCAGAGCGCTCTTGGTAATCTGCAACCATCCGGCTCCCTTCTCTTCACGACGACGCAGTGCCAGAGGCATCGCCGCACCCATCGAGAAGAGGAAGAACGGGAAGACCAAATCGACCCAGGTGATACCCGGAACCGCAGGGTTAAAGGCAAAGGTCGGAGGGGGCAGCTGCGCATGGAACATAAAGGCCGGAAGCTCAGCATTCCAGAGCATCTGTCCCGAGATGACCATGCCGATAATGGCCAAGGCGCGTAAAAAGTCGATTGCCGCAACTCGTTTCATAATCCCAATACAATCAATTATTTACGAAGATATTTCATCTTCTTCAGGTGGTCAATCCAAATTCGGTAGGCCTGGGGGTGGAGGTGGACACCATCCTTAGTGAGCTCCTCGCGCACCTCGCCCTGCTCGTTCTCGAGCAGCGAAGCGACATCGACCCAAATGGCCAGGCCCTCGTCACAGAGCGCCTTGTAGCGACGATTCAGTTCGCGCACCTGCTCCTGCTTGTTCTTGATGTAGGAGTAGGCCAGCACCTCGTTGTTGGGGGTGATGACACTCTGCAGGTAGAACTCACACTGCGGGGCCTGCGCCTTAACCAGCTCCAGCATCTTACGAACATTCTCGACAATCTCCTCGACAGGCTTGTTGCCCGAGAGGTCGTTCACACCGCCCATAAAGAAGATTTTGCGGGGTGCAAAGCTAAGAATCTCGTCTAAACGCTCGTACATACCGCGCGTATTATCACCTCCGATACCACGGTTGGCCAGCGGGCGCTCCTGGGTCAGGAACTCCCACCACGCCTGCTCGGTGATGCTGTCACCAAACCAGACAATCGAACCGCGCTCCATGCCCTCCTTTTCGTGGGCAGCGAAACGGCAGTCGTAGTAGACGCCAAACTCGGATTGTGCCACCGCGGGGAAGGTGGCAGCTGCTGCTACCAGGAGCAGCAGCCAACGCTTCAGATGCTTCATGGTTGCCGGAGCTATGGATTACAACTCAGCCTTCACCTGGTCGATACCGGCCTTGGCATAGCTCCAAGTGTCAGCCTTCTTCAGGTGAATCATATCGAAGAGGAAGTAACCGTTGCAGGCGTCGTAGCAGGCCTTCACCGAGTTGGTGATAGCCTCATACTCCTCGGCATCGGTATACTTGTCAGTCGAATCCCAGTTACCAACATCGGGACCACCGCATACGAGCGGACAGGCACCCTTGATGCGCTGCATGGCAAGCGAGCAGAAACCCTGCATGGTCCACTCCGACGAACCATAGACACCACCGGGCGATGCATAGGCACCGATGAGCATGTGGTCCATCAGGTCGGCATAGCCGTAGTTCTTATAGTCGGCCGTAGCCCAGCGCGGGAAGTCGGCTGCCACATCATAATCGGGGCTTGCCCAGTTCACACCGCAATCGTAGTACGAGGAGTACCAGCCACCCACATAGACACCAAACTTGACGGTCGAATTGACACTGCGAACAGCCTCCTTGGCCTTGGTCATCAGGTCGTGAATCGTCTTCACGCGGAACTCCAGCCACTTCTTCAGGTGCTTGTGCTCGTAGGGCATATCGGCATTGATGGAGCCCGTAAAACCGGCGGGCAGTACATCCTTGTTGAAATCAACGGTCTCACCCACATACTCCTCGAAGGCCTCGAGGGTTGACTCCGAGCAGTCGCTCAGGAACGAGTCGTAGCGGCCACGGTCCAGGATGATACCATCCAAATCCTCGTAGGCAGCCAGATCCTTCAGCAGGTCGCAGATGTAGTTCTGCACCTCCTCGTTGTGGGGGTTGAAGAAGTAGGTCGTCTTCTCCGAATCGAGCGTATTGACAAAGCCGTTTGCGGTATTGAGCACCGTAGCCCACTCCTTCTTCGAAGAGTCGCGAACTAAGATACCCTGAGCACCAAGACCCGACTTCTTACCACCGGCCATCGTGTTGAAACCGGCGTGGATGCGCAGACCCAGCTCGTGGCCAATCTCGATAAAGGCTGCCAGATAGTCCCATTCGGCCGTGCGCACAATCTTCGAGTGGCCGCCCGAGGTCCAGGCACCTAACCAGGCTACCTGGTCGCAGTGCGACGACTGGAAGAGAATATCACCATTGGTGGGGCGAACATCGACCACCACATCGGTAAATCCGGTCTGCTTGGCAAGGGTCAAATCACGACGGATGTTCTCCTGGCTGTTGGCAAAGTCGGGGAAGTTGGCGGCAGCATCGACCCA
>CAYRPL010000026.1:0-15293 GCA_964426045.1 uncultured Alistipes sp.
GGCCGAGACAATCTGCTCGTCGGTGGCACCCTCGGGCAGCAAAGCCTTCAGCTCGGGCCAGAAGGCGAACTTCTCGATGTTTTGAAGGAGCGTGTCGATGCCTTTTCCGCGCTTTTGTTCGTTCACAAACTCAAAGAGCTCCTTGAACATGCGGGTTGCGGCACCCGATGCGGGCACAAATTTCTCGACCTTCAGCTCCGGAGCCTGGGCCTCGTAGCGCGAGGCGGCCGCAGTGAGCTCCTCGTCGGTGGGCATCACCACACCATCCTCGGGCGAAGCAGCCTTCACAACCTTCAAAAATGGAAATCCCCGTTTGAAATTTTCGACCTGCAACTCCACGGCCTCGGGGGTCAGACCATGCTCCTGAATCTGTTGCAAATCCTGCTCGTTAAACAACATAGCTTTATGTTTTAAGTTTTACTTTTAGGTTGATGTTTTCTGGGCGGTGGGAAGGAAATTCTCCCTTCCTATTAAAAATCTCTCAAAATTAGTAAAATTATTTCTAACTTTGCAACTATGAAACGAGAATTTTACAACATATCGTTAAAAGAGCGAAACAGTTTTCATGTCGAGCAGCGGGTAAAACGCCTGGTGGAGGTGACCTCCGAGGCCGATTTGCAGGAGCTCTTTTCCGAGCCCGTCGAGGGCCCCTGGATGGTTCTCTCGGGTGGCAATAATATCCTCTTTACGCGCGATTATGAGGGGCTTCTGATTACACCTACGGCGCAGGGAATCACTGTTTTGAGTGACGATGGCGAGCATGTGAAGGTGCGCGCTGAAGCGGGCCTGGAGTGGGATGACTTTGTGGCTTGGGCCGTGGAGCGTGAGCTGTGGGGTGTGGAAAACCTCTCGCTTATCCCGGGTAAGGTGGGGGCCGCTCCGGTACAAAATATCGGAGCCTATGGTTCCGAGGCGAAGGATTGCCTGGTCGAGGTGGAGTGCTACCTGCCTGAGAAGGGGCGGCTCATGCACTTCAGCCGCGAGGAGTGCCGCTTCGGTTACCGCGAGAGCATCTTCAAGCAGGAGCTTAAAGGGCGTGCTGTTATCCTGGCCGTGACCTTCGAGCTAAGCCGCACGCCCCGTCCCAATATCGCCTATGGCGATGTGGCCCGTGAGGTCGAGGCCCGTGGCGGTGTGTCGCTGAAGAATATCCGCGAGGCAATCTGTGCGATTCGTCGCTCGAAGTTACCCGACACGGCCCTATTGGGTAATGCCGGCAGCTTCTTTAAGAATCCGGTGGTAGAGAGCAGGAAGGCCGAGCAGCTGAAGGCCGCCTGGCCCGATATGCCGACCTACCCCTCGGCCGAGGGTGCGGGGCGTGTGAAGTTGGCAGCCGGCTGGCTCATCGACCGGGCCGGTCTGAAGGGCTATCGCGAGGGCTCGGTCGGGGTACACGACAAGCAGGCCCTGGTGCTGGTGAATCATGGTGGAGCCACGGGTGGCGAGGTGATTGCCCTGGCCCGCAAGGTGCAGCAGCAGGTGAAGGAGAAGTTCGGTGTGGAGATTGACACTGAGGTAAATATCTGGTAGGATTGGGTTATGTTGATTGAGAATTTTCGGCACTATATCGAGCACTACGGCCTGGTTGGCAGGCAGGAGCGGGTCTTGCTCACCGTCTCGGGCGGTGTCGATTCGATGGTGCTGCTGGCGCTCTTTATCGAGAGCGGCTATCGGGTGGGAGTTGCCCACTGCAACTTTCAACTGCGTGGTGCCGAAAGCGATGAAGACGAGGTGCTGGTAGCCGAGCGGGCTGCGAAGTATGGCGTTCCGTTCTACAACCGACGCTTCGATACGAAGGGCGAGATGGAGCGCACGGGCGAGTCAATGGAGATGGCAGCCCGCCGCCTGCGCTACGCCTGGTTTGAGGAGCTGTGTCAAAGCGAGGGCTACGACAAGATTGCTGTGGCGCACCATGCCGACGACTCCATCGAGACCTTTTTTATTAACTTGTTGCGGGGTACCGGATTGCGTGGTTTGACGGGTATCCAAACCCAGAACGGTCGGCTGATTCGACCCCTGATGTTCGCCTCGCGCAAGGAGATTATGGAGTACGCCCTGCAACACAGGGTCCCCTTCAGAGAGGATTCTTCGAACCGCTCGACCAAGCACCTGCGCAATAAGATTCGCTTGGGTCTGGTGCCCCGCATCCGTGAGATAAATGCCAAATTTACCGACCTGATGCGCCGCAATATCGGCCGTCTGACCGATGCCCAGCGCTTTATCGACGCCTCGATGGCCGAGATTCGCCGACAGGTGGTCTGCTCCGAGGGGGATATCGACTGCATCCGTGTCGAGCAGATTCCGTCGAGTTTTCCGCGCAACTTTGTGATTTACGAGCTGCTGAACTCGGCCTACGGATTTAAGGGCGATGTGATTGATGCCCTGTGCCACGCCTTGGAGCAGGGCACTTCGGGTCGTCGCTTCTATGCCCGCGAGCATGTTGCCTACATCGACCGAGGTTCGATTTTGGTGACCCGCATTACAGCCGATGACAGCTGTGAGGTGTGGGTCGATGAGCGGGCTCTGCGCAGCTATTGCGGCAATTCGGTACTCTACTACGAGCGTGTCGATATCGGTACCATCAAGGAGTTTGGAGTCCCCGAGCACGTTGCCCAATTGGATGCCGATAAACTGCACTATCCGCTGCTGCTGCGTCGTTGGCAGCAGGGCGATTGGTTTATCCCCTTCGGGATGAGCGGCAAGCGCAAGGTGAGCGACTTTTTGATTGACAACAAGGTCTCGATGGCCGAAAAGGAGCGTCAATTTGTCCTCCTCTCGGGTGACGAGATTGTCTGGGTGGTGGGGCGCCGCATCGACGACCGATACCGCCTGACACACGATACGGATACGGTGTTGCGCATCACTAAAGAGATACTGTAATGGCAAAGAGTGCTGTACGATTCAAAGATACGGTGGCGGCTTACGACCGTCTGTTGGCCCAGGCTCGGGGGCGCAACTTCGCACCCGTCTACCTGCTGATGGGCGAGGAGAGTTACTTTATCGACGCCCTGTGTGACTTTTTGGCCTCGACCATCTTAGACGAGGCCTCGCGGGCCTTCAGCCAATATGTGGTCTATGGCCGCGATTTGGAGGCGGGGCAGGTGGTAAACCTCTGTCGCCAGATGCCGATGACGGGCAGTCATCAGGTGGTGGTTGTCAAGGAGGCCCAGCAGCTCGCCAAAATCGAGAAGTTGGCCTTCTATACCGACAACCCCTCGCCCTCGACCGTGCTGGTTATCTGCTACAAGGGCAAGAGCCTCGATAAGCGCTCGGCCCTCTACAAGGGTATCGCCAAGTGCGGAGCGGTATTGGAGTCGGTACGCCCCTATGACAGTGAGATTGCCGGGTGGCTGCAGCAGTTTGTCGCCTCGAAGGGGTGCTCGATTGACAGCAAGGCCCTGACGATGCTTACCGACCACCTGGGAGCTGATATCTCAAAGATTTCCAACGAACTGGAAAAACTGCTCTTGTCTTTGCCCGAGGGCACGAAGCAGATTTTGGACAGCCACATCGAGGAGCATATCGGCATCTCGAAAGATTTCAACAACTTTGAGCTCTGCAAGGCGGTAATCACACAAAACAGGGAGCGAGCTCTTCGGATTGCCGACCACTTTGCCCGCAACCCGAAGGATAATCCGACGCTGCTGACCATCATGGCCCTCTTCGGGCAGTTCCGCTCACTCTTTTTGATAAACTACCTGCGCTGGCAGACCAAGTATCGCGGCATCCCCTTCCCGCAGGATCAGGAGCTGATGCGTTTGACGCGTGTCAATAACTTCTATGCCCTTTCCGAACTGAAGCAGTGCGCCACGCTCTGGCCCAATAAAAAGGTCTTTGCGATTCTGGGGCTGCTGCGTGAGTACGACGCCAAGAGCAAGGGGCTTGGTGCCGGCCAAATCACCGACGGAGAACTGCGTCGTGAACTCCTGCTAAAAATCTTCCTGCTCTGATGGTTGAGCAGACAATCCATATTCGGGGTCGTGAGGTTCGCCTCTTGAAGGAGCACCTGCGTGAGGCCGAGCGGGGCTGGAGCCTCCTTTTTGGAGGGCAGCTGCGGCTCGATATTGTGGCTGTCGAGCGGCAGATTTGCGCCCTGCTCGATGAGGGCCGCTATCCGTTGGAGGGGTCGTCGTATGTGCGTCTGCAAGTTACGGCCGATGGCTCGTGGAGCTGCTCGGTGGAGGGTGAATCGCTCTATCGGGGCTATGTGCTTCGAGCCCTAAGGCCCGATGCCGTGACAATTCGCTTTGCACTCCCCTTCGAGGGGATACAGACCACTGCGGCCCGTGCGGTCTGGCAGACGGCCCGTGCCATGGCCGAGGCCCGTAAGGTGCGCTCGGTGGTGCGCTTGGATGACGAGATGACCCTGCGTGAGGCGGATGGAGCCCCGCTTTTTGCCGTAGCCGGTCGCACGGTCTACACCTCGCAAGAACCGCAGGGTGTTGAGGGGGGATTGGCTCGGGAGGCGATTCGTCGTGCGGGCTATCCGCTCGAGATTCTGAAGCTCAAGCGTGACCACCTGCCCCGTATCGAGGAGCTCTTCTATGTCGATTTTAGGGGTGTTACGGCCTTGAAGAGTTGCGACGGAAAACTCCTCCTGTCGGCTGTTGCCGAGCGTGTTGCCCGCCAAATGGAGTCGATTTTTACAAAAATATAGAAATTTTTCGACCTTGGGTTTTATATCTTTGTGACGTTTAGCGTATGTTGATTGGCTATAACATTCAACCCAATTTATAAAATCCCAAAATTCATGAAACGTCTTCTTTTTGAACTGCTCCTGCTCGTTGTGGCAGGGGTAGCTCTTCGTGCCCTTTGGCACGAACATCAAGAGGCCGAGCGCCTGGCCCAAAACCAGGAGGCACTCCACACCGAGATTCACCATTGGCAGAGCCGCCTGGGTGATTCGGTAGCCTCGGCGGCAGTCCTGCGCCTGCACTGCCGCGAGTTGGAGGAGTTGCGCAAGGCCGATGCCGCCGAGATTCGCGCACTCGGCATCCGACTCCGCCGTGCCGAGTCGATGGCCCGCACCCACCTTGAAACCTCGTGGGAGGCCCAAGCCCCGCTGCGCGATACCCTGCGTCTGTACGATTCGGTGCGGCTGTTTCGCTGGTCCGACCCGTGGGTCGAGGTCTCGGGAGTGGTTGCCGACGATTCGGTGGAGTGTCGGGTGAGAAGTGTCGATACCCTGCTGCAGGTCGTACACCGCATCCCTCGCCGCTTTCTCTTTATTCGCTGGGGCACCAAGGCCCTGCGCCAGGAGATTCTGAGCAAAAATCCCCACACCCGAATCGTCTATTCCGAATACCTTGAAATCAATTAGGATTACTAATTGCTCATTGCTCATTACTCATTGTACAACGTACTCTCTGTATTCGTAGAGTTGGTTGCGCAGGCGAGGGGTGAAGCCCGCCTCGCGGATAGCCTCCTGGATGCCTTCGGCTGTGAAGCGGTTTTGGGCTCCGGCCGACGATACGACGTGCTCTTCGATCATAATCGAGCCCATGTCGTTGGCTCCGCAGTGCAGGGCCTGCTGGGCGGTCTCTTTGCCGACCGTAAGCCACGAGGCCTGGATATTGGGGATATTGTGAAGCACCAGGCGGCTCAGGGCAATCAGCCTTAGGTACTCCTCGGCCGAGAAGCGGGTCTGGACCCCCATACGCTCCAACTCGGTACCCGTAGAGCGGAAAATCCAGGGGATAAAGGCGGTGAATCCGCGTGACGAAGCGGGCTTTCGGGCCTGCAGGTCACGCAGTGTAATCAGGTGCTCGATGCGCTGGCGGGGGATCTCGATGTGGCCATACATCATGGTGGCGGTTGCGGGGATTCCCAACTCGTGGGCCTCGTGCATCACCCGAATCCACTCCTCGACCGAGGGCTTGGCCGGCGAGAGGCGTCGCCGCACCTCAGTATTGAGAATCTCGGCTCCGGCTCCGGGCAGGGTATCCAGACCGGCTCGGTGCAGACGCTCGAGCGTAAGGCGGGTCGTGAGGCCGCTTATGCGGGCGATGTGGCTGATTTCGGGGGCCCCGAGGGCGTTGAGGCGAAGGGTGGGGTAGTGGCTTTTCAGGTCACGGAACAGCTCCTCGTAGAACTCGATGCCCAGCTCGGGGTGCAGACCTCCCTGCAACAACAGTTGGTCGCCCCCAAAGCGGAAGGTCTCCTCGATTTTTTCATAGTACTCCTCGCGCGTGGTGATAAAGTGGCGCTCGGTCTGGTGGGGCTTGCAGTGGAAGTTGCAGAAGCGGCAACCCGAGATGCAGACGTTGGTGATATTGACGTTGCGGTCAATCTGCCAGGTCACGACCTCGGGGTTGGGGACGGAGCTTTGGCGCAGCTCATCGGCCACCTCTGAGAGCTCCTGCAAGGGGGCCTTCTCGTAGAGGGCCATGGCCTCTTCCAGGGTCAGGGGCTCACGCTCGAGCGCCTTATTATATAGGGTATCGTTTATCTCCATCGTCGGGTATTGTTTTCGGCCGGTTCAAAATCGATGATGCGACGTCGAAGGTCGGTGAGCTTGACCCTCACCGAGAGCTTGTCGCCTAAGGTCAGACGGTGGCCCGTAGCCTGGCCTCGCACCTCGTATAAATCTTCGTCAAAGCGGTAGAAGTCGTCACCCAAATCGCGCAGGTGCACCAGACCCTCGATGTGGTTCTCCTCCAACTCGACATAGACGCCCCACTCGCAAAGACCCGAGATGCGCCCCTCGAAGATGCGATCCTTCTTATCCGAGAGGAACTCTACGGCCTTGTACTTGATGGAGGCACGCTCGGCTTCGGCGGCTATGACTTCGCGCTCGTTGCAGTGCTCGCACAGCTCCTCGAGCATCTGCTTGTCGGCTTTGCTCCCCCCATCGAGGTAGTGGGCCAGCAGACGGTGTACCAGCACGTCGGGGTAGCGTCGAATGGGCGAGGAGAAGTGGGTGTAGTAGGGGAAGGCCAAACCGTAGTGACCGATGTTGTCGGTCGAGTACTCGGCCTTGGCCATCGAGCGCACAGCCAGCAACTGCACGGTATTCTCCTCGGGTCGGCCGGCGATACCGGCCAACAGTTTGTTCATCTCCTTGGCCACGGCACGCCCCTTTTGGGCCTTGAAGTAGTGTCCGAAGCGGAGGATGAAGGAGCGGAAACGCTCCAGCTTCTCGGCCGAGGGGTCGTCGTGTACACGGTAGACCATCGTGCGGGGTATGCGTCGCCCATTTTTGAGGTGGTGGGCACAGAACTCTGCCACACGGCGGTTGGCCAGCAACATAAACTCTTCGATAAGTTGGTTGGCCTGTTGCTGCACCTTGAAGTAGACTCCCAACGGGCGACCCTTCTCATCGAGGCGGAACTTCATCTCCTCGCGGTTGAAGGCGACCGCTCCGTGGCGGAACCGCTCTTCACGCAGCTGCTGTGCAAGCCGGTGCAAAATCGAAATCTCCTCGGCATAGGGGCCCTGACCGCTCTCGATGATGGCCTGGGCCTCTTCGTAACTGAAGCGGTGGTTGGAGCGAATTACCGAGCGCCCCAGCCATTGGTCCACAACTTCGGCCTGCTCGTTCATCGTAAAGAGGGCCGTAAAACAGCACTTCTCCTCGTCGGGGCGGAGCGAACAGATTTGGTTGCAGAGCCGCTCGGGGAGCATCGGTACGGTGCGATCGACCAAATAGACCGAGGTGCCACGCGCGCGGGCCTCGCGATCCAGCACCGAGTCGGGGGTGACGTAGTGGCTTACATCGGCGATGTGGACACCCACCTCCCAGAGTCCGCCCTCGAGCTTGCGCACCGAGAGGGCATCGTCAAAGTCCTTGGCATCGGCAGGGTCGATGGTGAAGGTCACCACATCACGAAAGTCACGACGTGAGGCGTAATCCGCTGCACTCAGTTGGTCTGAAATCTTGGCGGCTGCCTTCTCAACCTCCTTCTCAAAGCGGTAGGGGAGGTCATATTCGGCCAGAATGGCGTGCATTTCGGTATCGTTATCTCCGGCCGGACCCAGATTCTCGACCAGCTGTCCGATGGGCGATTTGCTCCCCTCGGGCCAATCGACGATGTGCACCACCAACTTGTCGCCCGCCTCAATGTCGGGGTAGCTCTTGCGTGGCAGGTAGATATCAACCGGTGTGCGACGCGAATCGCAACTTACGAAGATGGCCGAGCGGTCAATCGAGGCCACACCGACGTAGTTGCGATTCGAGCGCTCGATGATTGTGGTAATCTCGCCCTCGTGCTGCCCGCTCTTCGAGGTGTGCAGAATCGACACCTCGACACGGTCGCCATCCAAGGCATTCATGCTGTTCGCGGGGTGGACAAAGATGTCGCTTTCGACCCCCTCGACCCGCACATAGAGCATCCCCGAGGCGGTGCGGTCGGCCGTACCCGTCAGGCGGGGTCGCAGGCGGCTTCCGAGGCGGTACTTGTCACGCCCCACCAGCACAACGGCCCCCTCTTTTTCCAGCTCACCAAGAATCGCTATGGTCTCACGCCGACCTTCACGGGTGTTGCCGCCCGAGGCCGAGGCCAGGTGCTTAATCGAAAACTTATTGTTTGAAAACTCGCGCAGGAGCTGTAAAATCAGGCTGCGGCGATCTTTTTGTTGCTCTTTTCTTGCCATTTATCGAAGCAGATTTAGGGCCAGGCGGCTCATCAGTCGGATGCCGACTTCGAGGGCCCGTTCATCGGGGTTAAAGTGGGGGGTGTGGAGTGCCCCCGAGGAGCGGCCGACGCCCAGGCGGTAGAAGAGGGCGGGGAAGTGCTGCCCATACCAGCCAAAGTCCTCGGAAGTGGGGCGCAGGGCCAGCTCATGCACCGTAAGGCCGCATGCAAGGGCCTCGTTGCGTGCCCTTTGGGTCAGCGCAGGGTCGTTCTCTACGGCCGGATAACCCTCCGAAATATCCAGCCGAACCGAGATGCCGCTCATCTGCTCCTCGCTGCGGCAGATTGAGTGCAGCTCCTCGTGCAGTTGTGTGCGATCCTTCTCCGAGAAGATGCGCATCGTGCCCTCTAACTCCACCCTGTCGGGGATGACGTTGGTGGCTCCCGGTGCCTCGATGCGGCCTATCGAGAGGATGCGCTCGGGCGAGTTGAGGGCCGTAATCTTCAGAATCAGGCGGGCAGCCGCCGAGACGGTATCCTGAATGCGTTCACGCAGCGCAGCGTGGCCCCCCCGACCCTGAATGTGGAGGCGCAGTTCGTTGTTTCCGGCCATATACTTGCCGGCTCGAAGTCCGATTTCTCCCACCTCCAAATCGGGCTCGACATGTTCGCCCAGGACCGCTTGTACCTCATAGCCTGCAAAGGGCTCCTCCTTTAGGATCGACTTGGCCCCTCCCGGGGTCAGCTCCTCGCCGGGCTGGAAGAGTCCGAAGAGGGTCCCCTCGAAATCTTCCCCCTTCAGGGCGCAGAGCGTACCGTAGAGGATCGCAGCGTGCATATCGTGGCCACAAGCGTGCATCACACCCTCCTTTTCGGAGCACCACGCCACCGAAGCGGCCTCGGTGATGGGCAGTGCGTCGATGTCGGCACGCAGGATGACCGCTTTGTGAAGGTTGCCATGGCCCTCGATGCGGGCCAGAATACCGGTTTGGGCGATGGGCTGCCAGGCGATACCGGCCTCGGTCAGAGCCTTGCCGATGCGGGCAGCTGTCCTATGCTCCTCGAACGAGAGTTCGGGGTGGCGGTGGAGTTCGCGGCGGAGTTCTACGGGTGTAATCATAGGCTAATAGACTAAAGAGTTGAGAGCACTTCACCAAAAATTAGAAAAGGGCTTTGGCGATTTGGATGATGTTGTCGGCCTTGCCCATCGGGTAGTAGTGCAGTACGGGAATGCCGGCC
Organism: uncultured Alistipes sp.; assembly: GCA_964426045.1. Taxonomy (GTDB): domain Bacteria; phylum Bacteroidota; class Bacteroidia; order Bacteroidales; family Rikenellaceae; genus Alistipes. The sequence continues at coordinate 9,813 of CAYRPL010000026.1, forward strand.
GCAATCAGCTCGCGGCTCTGCTTAATGGCCCACTCGGTGCCGATTTGACGCACGGCTTGTGCATCGTCGGCGTGGGCTTCGACCTCCTTTACGAGCTCTTCGGGCAGGTGACAGCCGAAGGTCTCGGGCAGTGAACGCAGGTGCTTGACCGTCGCCAGGGGTTTGATGCCCGGGATGATGGGGACCTTGATGCCCGCCTCACGGCAGCGACGCAGGTAGTCGAAGAAGATGTTGGTGTCGTAGCAGAGCTGTGTAACCACATACTCGGCTCCGGCATCGACCTTGGCCTTCAGGGCTGCGATGTCGGCCTCGGGCGAGGCGGCCTCGCTGTGGGTCTCGGGGTAGCCGGCCACGCCAATCGAGAAGCGCGAGTGGTGGCAGTGCTCGACCTCACCATCGACAAACTCGCCACGATTCATGGCGGCAATCTGCTCTACAAGACCTAAGGCGTGGGCGTGTCCCTGCGGGTGGGGCATAAATTGGCGCTCGTTCTGCGACGCATCGCCTCGCAGGGCCAGCACGTTGTTCAGCCCCAAAAAGTCGAGATCAATCAGGGCATCCTCGATATCGTAGCGTGACTGTCCGCCGCAAATCAGGTGGGGCACCACCTCGACCTTGTAGCGGTCACGAATGGCGGCCGAGATACCGACCGTACCCGGGCGACGACGCACTGCGTGCCACTCCATCGAACCGTCGGGGCGCACGCTCTGCTTGATGCCCTCGCGGTGGCAGGTGATGTTGATGTAGGCGGGGTCGAACTCCATCAGGGGTTCAATGGCGCGAAATACCGACTCCTTCCCGTCGCCCTTCAGGGGGGGGAGCAGCTCGAAGGCAAAGCGAGTACGCCCCGAGTTCTGTGCGCCGTAGATCAAATCCAAAACATTCATAAGTGTAACCTAAAACTAACCTGAAACCTAATCCTGTATATTGTTGGGGAGGCGGCGACGAATCTCGTCGGGCTCCACATTCGACTGCTTGGCGTAGTCCAGCAGCTGCTTGGTATCGATTCTGCCGACCGAGAAGTAGCGACCCGAGGAGAGCATCAGACCACACAGTGCCTCGCCGGGTGTAATCATAAAGTTCTCGGTCAGGCGCATCTGGGTAAACTGCTCGGCGCAGAGCAGCTTGAAGAGGGTCTGCTTGAGGGCATGGTCGGGGGTGGCGGGGTAGCCGAAGGCCATACGCAGACCGCGGTACTCTCCCTTCAGAATCTGCTCGGGCGAGTGGGCTGTGCCACTCTCGTAGCCCCACATCTCGCCACGCACGAAGTTGTGGACACTCTCGGCGAAGGCCTCGGTCAGACGGTCGGCCAGCAACTTGGCCAAGATGGCCGAGTAGTCGTCGCCCGCCGCACGGAACTCCTCTTCGAGCTCTTTGAGGCCCACTCCGGCCGTCAGGGCGAAGCAGGCGACATAGTCTGTCTTCTTACCCTTACCCTCGGCCACGAAGTCGGCCACCGAGAGGTGCTCTTCGCCTCGGGTCTGGTTGCGCAGCATCGGCAGGTGGTACTCCTTGCCCTTGGCATCCCACAGCACAATCTCCTCCTTGCCGCTCACGGCGGGGAAGATGCCCACCACGCCCTGCAACTTCAGGCGCTCGCGGCGGCAAATCATCTTCAGCATCTGTTGAGCATCCGAAAAGAGTTTGCGGGCCTCCTCACCTCGCTCGGGGTGCTCCAGAATCTCGGGGTAGTGCCCCTTCAGCCCCCAGGCAGGGAAGAAGAAGTTCCAATCAATGAGGGGAATCACCGCCTCGTAGGGGTACTCCGAGAAGACTACACGACCCGTGTGTGCGGGCTCTACCACCTCGCTCATCGGCTTTGCGCGACGCTCCTTGCGGGCCTCGATAATCGGCACCAGCTCGCGAGCCTGCAACGTGCGCTCATACTCCTGACGGAGGGTCTGCTGACGCTCGCGGTGTGCCTTGAGATACTCCTCGCGATTTTTACCGGTCAGCTCGGCCATGATCTTTACGTTGTCGCTCGCTGCTGCTGCGTGAATCACAGCCCCTCGGTAGTGGGGGGCAATCTTTACGGCCGTGTGGAGCTCCGAGGTCGTAGCCCCTCCGATGAGGACCGGAATCTCGGCTCCACGTCGCTCCAACTCCTCGCAGACGTGAATCATCTCCTCGAGCGAGGGGGTAATAAGACCACTTAAGCCGATGGCATCGACCTGAAGGCGCAGGGCCTCATCGACAATGCGCTGCGGCTCGACCATCACCCCCAAGTCGTGAATCGTGTAGCCGCCACAGGCCATCACAACACTTACGATATTCTTTCCGATGTCGTGTACATCGCCCTTGACCGTGGCCAGGAGCACACTTCCGGCGGCGTGTTGCTGCTCGCCCTGCTCGATATAGGGGGTGAGCACTGCCACGGCACGCTTCATCACACGGGCCGTCTTAACAACCTGCGGCAGGAACATCTTGCCGGCACCAAACAGGCGGCCGACCTCCTCCATGGCGGGCATCAGCAGTTGCTCGATGACGGCCATCGGGGCCTTTAATTCGTTGTAGGCCTCCAGCGTGTCGGCCTCGATATAGTCCGAGATACCCTTGACCATGGCGTAGTCGATGCGCTCTTTGAGCGACCCCTCACGCCAGGCAGCAACCTGTGTGGCGGGTTGATTCTCGGCCGTAGATTTCAATTTTTGGGCGAATGTGGCCAGCCGCTCCGAAGCGTCGGGGCGACGACACAGCAGCACATCCTCGACATGCTCCAGCAGCTCGGGCTCGATGGTCGAGTAGATTTGCAGCATCTGGGTATTGACGATGCCCATATCCATACCCGCCTCGATGGCGTGGTATAGGAAGGCCGAGTGCATCGCCTCACGCACCGTGTTGTTGCCACGGAAGGCAAACGAGAGGTTGCTCACTCCGCCCGAAATCTTCACCTTGGGACAGTTTTGCTTAATCCAGCGTGTAGCTTCGATGAAGTCTAACGCATAGCGGTCGTGGGCCTCGATGCCGGTTGCAACGGCTAAGATGTTGGGGTCGAAGATAATATCCTCGGCAGGGAATCCTGCTTCGGTCAAAAGACGGTAGGCACGCTCGGCAACGGCAATTTTGCGGGCATAGCTGTCGGCCTGCCCCTCCTCGTCGAAGAGCATCACGACTACCGAGGCTCCGTAGCGGTGGCACTCGCGGGCCCGCTCCAGGAACCTCTCTTCGCCCTCCTTGAGCGAGAGCGAATTGACAACGCTCTTGCCCTGCGTGGCCTTCAAACCCGCCTCCAGCACCTCCCACTTCGAGGAGTCAATCATCACCGGTACACGGGCAATCTCGGGCTCCGAGGCCATCAGATTCAGGAAGTGGCGCATCGCCTTGGGACCATCAATCATTCCGTCATCCATGCAGACATCCACCACCTGGGCTCCCGCCTCGACCTGGGCACGGGCAACCGACAGCGCCTCCTCGTACTGTCCCTCGCGAATCAGGCGGGCAAACTTGGCCGAGCCGGCGACGTTGGTGCGCTCACCTACGTTCACAAAGTTCTGTTCGGGGGTGATGTAGAGGGGCTCCAGACCACTGAGCGAGGCAGAACGATTGACCTCGGGCAGCGGCCGAGGAGTATAGTTCGAGACAATCTTTTGCAGCTCGAAGATATGCTCGGGGGTGGTGCCGCAGCAGCCGCCCACGATGTTCAACAGACCCCGCTTGAGGTACTCCTCCACATCGCGGGCAAACATCTCGGGGGTCTCATCATAGCCCCCCATTACGTTGGGAAGTCCGGCGTTGGGGTGGGCCGACATACGGCAGTCGGCAACTGCGGCCAGCTGCTCGAGGTAGGGGAGCAGCTGACGGGCTCCAAAGGCGCAGTTAAAACCTACGCTAAGCAGCGGAAAGTGCTTCACCGAAGTATAGAAACCCTCGACGGTCTGACCCGAGAGGGTGCGACCTCCGTCTGAGAGGGTACCCGAGAGCATCACATCGACCTTGCGACCCAACTGCTCCTCAACCTTCGAGATGGCGTAGAGGGCCGCTTTGGCATTGAGCGTATCGAAGACCGTCTCAACGAGCAGCAGGTCGGCTCCTCCCTCCAACAGACCCAGGGCCTGGTCGGTGTAGGCTGCCGCCAACTGCTCGAAGCTCACTTCGCGGGCTGCGGGGTTCTGCACATCGGCCGACATCGAGGCCGTGCGGTTCGTGGGGCCCATCGAACCGGCTACAAAGCGGGGCTTCGAGGGGTTGCGTCGGGTAAATTCATCGGCCGCCGTGCGGGCAATGCGTGCCGCAGCGGCTGCTATCTCACGGGCATAACCCTCCAAAGCGTAGTCGGCCAGCGAGATGGCGTTGGCATTGAACGAGTCGGTGGTAATCAGGTCGGCACCGGCCGCCAGGTAGCGCTCATGGATTTCACGAATCACCTCGGGGCGGGTGAGGGCCAGCAGATCGTTGCACCCCTTCAGGTTGCACGACCAATTTTGGAAGCGCTCACCGCGAAAGTCGGCCTCCTGAAGACCATAGGGCTGAATCATCGTGCCCAGGCCTCCGTCAAGGAGCAGGATGCGCTCCTCCAATGCTCTATGTAATGCGTTGTTTTTCACTTGCAAAGATTATTTCTCGATTAGTTCGATTTCGTAGATGCGGCTCCAATTCTTGCCCGTCACATACAGGCGTTTTGTCGCTGCGTCGTAAGCGATGCCGTTCAGGACATCGGTTTGGGGCGTGCGCTCACTCTCGGGCAGCAACCCCGCCAAATCGACCAGCCCCTCGACCACACCCGTTCGGGGGTCGATGATGGCGATGTAGTCCGTGGTGTAGATGTTGGCCCAGATTTTTCCTTCGATCCACTCCAACTCGTTGAGCAGCTCCACCGATTCGCCACGCAGGGTGACAGGAATCGAGCGCTCGCGGGCAAAGTGCTTGGGCTCCAACACACGAATCGACGACGAGCCGTCCGAGAGATAGAGCTTTTGGCCGTCGGTCGTCAGGCCCCAACCCTCGCCGACGTAGCGCAACGTGCGCACCTCCTTGCCGCTTGCGGGGTCAAAGACGTGGGCCGTGTTCTCCATCCAGGTCAGAAAGAAGAGTTCTCCATTCAGCAGGGTGATACCCTCACCAAACTCACTGCGCGAAAGGCGGGCTATAACCTCGGGTTTCGTGTCGCCCAGGCTGTAGCGTAGCAGCCTCGATTCGCCCTTCTGGCCCGTTCCCTCCCAGATCTGCCCCTCGTGGAAGATCAGCCCCTGGGTATAGCTGTCGGTGGCGTGGGGCCAGCTGCCCCTTATCGTGTAGCCGTACTCCTTCGGCTCCTGAATCGGGGTCGATGTGACACCCCCCTGGCGAGGTCTTGCCCCGCAGGCCGCAACCAGCGCCAGAAGCCCCATATAACTGAAAATTCGTCTCATCCTTTTTAAATAGGTATATATTCGTGCAAAATTACAAAACAATTCACAATTCACAATTCACAATTCACAAATATTTCTATGGTAGATTCAACGACCAAGTGCAAAATTAAGAAAAATAGTTGAAAAAGATTTT
>CAYRPL010000027.1:0-15053 GCA_964426045.1 uncultured Alistipes sp.
AATTCAAAATTCAGAATTCAAAATTAAAAATTTTTAATTAAATAATTCCTAATTCCTAACTCCTAATTCCTAATTTTTTACTACTTTTGTGAAAATATGAACCTTAAGCTATTATAGAGATGTTTGCACCCGAGATTTATGCCAAGCGACGCGCCGAGTTGCGCGCCAAGGTGGGAGGCGGTTTGATTCTGCTCCCCGGCAACCCCAATTCGCCCAACAACTACCCCAACAACGCCTACTATTTCCGTCAGGACTCCTCGTTCCGCTACTACTTCGGATTGAATGTCCCCTCCTTGGTAGGTGTGCTGGATGCCGACACCGGTGAGGATTGGCTCTTTGGCGATGACTTCACGGTCGAGGATATTATCTGGACGGGCCCCCAGCCCAAATTGGCCGAGATGGCCCAAGGGGTGGCCGTGAACCATACGGCACCGCTGGCCGACCTGACGCCCCTGGTGCGTCGTGCCATTCAGTTGGGCCGCCGCATCCACTTCCTGCCCATCTACCGTGGAGAAACGAAACTTCAGTTCTCGGAGTTGCTGGGTCTGAGCCCTGCACTGCTGCACGACTACAAGTCGGTGGATTTGATGTTTGCCGTGGCCGAGATGCGCGAGAAGAAGGGCCCCGAGGAGATTGAGGCCCTGGAGCGTGCCTTCCACATCGGTTATGCGATGCATACGACGGCAATGCGCATGTGCCGTGAGGGTGTAGTCGAGCGTGAGATTGCCGGCGCCTTGGAGGGCATTGCCAAGCAGGTGGGTCAGGGAGTTTCGTTCCCCTCGATTGTCTCGCAGCACGGTGAGACACTCCACAACCTCAACTCGGATGGTGTGCTCGAAAATGGCCGTCTGCTGCTGGTGGACGGTGGTGGCGAGTCGTTGGAGGGCTACTGCTCGGATCACACCCGCACCTACCCCGTAAGCGGCAAGTTCAGCCCCAAGCAGCAGGAGATTTATGAGATTGTGCGTCGTGCCCACGGTCGCATTGCCGAGATTATCCGCCCGGGTATGATGTACCACACCGATATTCACCTCGAGTGCTACCGCCTTTTGGCCGAGGGTCTGATTGGAGCCGGCCTGATGAAGGGCACGGCCGAGGATGCCGTGGCTTCGGGTGCCATGTACCTCTTTATGCCCCACGGCCTGGGTCACGGCTTGGGTATGGATGTGCACGACTGCGAGGCCTTTGGTGAGCGCAGCTTCGACTTCTCGTCGATCAAGGAGCGGGCCGAGGCTTCGGGTACCTGCATCTACCGTGCAGCCTGGCGTGTGCAGCCCGGTACGGTGATGTCCGACGAGCCGGGTATCTACTTCATCCCCGCCCTGATTGACAAGTGCAAGGCCGAGGGTAAGTTCAAGGGTATTGTCAACTACGAGGCGCTGGACGCCTACCGTGACTTCGGAGGCATCCGCATCGAGGATGATATTCTGGTGACCGAGACCGGTTGCCGCATGATTGGCGACAAGCGCCTGCCCGTTACCGTGGAGGAGCTTGAGGCTGTAGTCGGCAAGTAAGAGGTAAGAGACAAAATTAGAAAACGATGCGTATCGCCTATCTTTTCCCGACCGTCGAGGAGGCCAAGGGCTTTCTAATGGAAAACCCCAAGGCGCTGACCTTTGTTACGGGGGTGGGTATGGCTGCCGTGGCGGCTACGGCTGTCCGAGCGGCCAAGGCCAAGAAACCCCACCTGATGATTCTCTGCGGTGTGGCCGGGGCCTACGACCGCTCGCTGGGTAAGGGCGAGGTGGTGGAGGTTATAGAGGAGCGTGTGGCAGAGCTCCCCGAGCGCTATGGCGAGAGCTACTGCTTAGAGCCGCTGACCGAACTGCGCCCCGTAGTCTCGAATACGGTGAGCCGCTGTGGGGCCGAGGCGGCGGGAGCGCACATCGAGCAGATGGAGGGTGCCGCCTTCTTTGCCGTTTGCGAGGCCCTCGATATCGAGGCGGCCGAGATTCGCGCCATCTCGAACTATGTGGGAGAGCCGCGCGAAGAGTGGGCCTTCGACGAGGCGGTCGCAAACCTGACACGCATCCTTACGGAGTTGAAATTTGACGATGAGTAGACGAGCCTACATATCCCCCTGCCCGAATGATACCTTTATGTTCGACGGGTGGGTGAATGGAAGATTGGAAGGAGAACTCCCCGAAGCGGAGTTCTCCTACTTCGATATTGAGGAGCTGAACCGTGCCCTGCTGGTCGGTGAGCCCGATATCTCGAAGTGTAGTTATGCCCTCTGGCCGGCCATCAAAGAGCACTACCAGCTGCTCGACTGCGGCTCGGCCTTAGGTCGCGGAAACGGCCCCCTGCTGGTGCGTCGCAAGGGGGAGCAGAGCCCCCTGAAGCGGGTGGCGGTTCCGGGGCTCCACACCACGGCCTGCGCCCTGATGCGGAGGCTGTTCCCCGAGGTCGGGGAGCTGGTTCCGGTGCTCTTCTCCGAGATTGCCGAGGCCGTTGAGCGGGGCGAGTTCGATGGCGGAGTGCTGATTCACGAGGGGAGGTTTGTCTACGAGCGTCGCAACCTGGAGCTGGTGACCGACTTAGGTCTGAAGTGGGAGGCCGAAACCCACCTTCCGCTGCCGTTAGGAGCCATCGTTATCCGCCGCAGCCTGCCCGAAGCCTTCAAGGCGCAGGTGGCCGAGACCCTGCGCCGCAGCATCGCCTACGCCTTTGCCCACCCGCTGGCCTCGAGGGCGTATGTCAAGGCCCACGCCCGCGAGTTGGAAGATTCGGTCATCGACAAACACATCTCTACCTTTGTAAACCAATACTCGCTGTCGTTGGGGGAGGAGGGGTACAGAGCCGTCGAGGAGCTCTGCAAGTAACAAGAGAGGGGCTGTCTAACAAGTCTGATTCTAACGATTTCACCCCCGCCAGAAGTGCATCTGACGGGGGTGATTTTCATTTTTGAGGACTTGTTAGACAGGCCCTCTCTTGTGGTAAATCGCTTTTACAGCACCTCGGCAACCACAAAATTGCTGCCACCGATAAAGATCATATCACGCTCCGAGGCCAAGCTGCGGGCGCGGGTAAGGGCCTCGGCGACGGAGGCGACAACCTCGCCCTGCAGGTCATAGGCGGCGGCCTTTTCGGCCAGCTCCGCAGCGGGCAGCGAGCGCTCGCTTTGTGCCGCCGTGAAGAGGTAGTGGGCCTTGGTGGGGAGCAGTTTCAGGATTGGATCAATCTCCTTATCCTTGGCAAAACCGATGATGCAGTATAGCTTCTCGCAGGTCGATTGGCGGAGTTGCTCGGCTACATAGGCGATGCCGTGGGCGTTGTGTCCCGCATCGCAGATGATGCGAGGAGCCTCACCCAACAGCTGCCAGCGGCCCTGCAGCGAGGTGTTGGCGGCAGCGGTGCGTGTACCCTCGATAAAGGCACGACGCGAGATGGTCAGCGGGGTCTCCTCGTGCAGGAAGTCGGCCGCCGCCGAGGCGGTCAGCACGTTGTGGCACTGGTAGCATCCCGCCAGGTCGAGGGGTACATCAAACTCGTGCTCGTCGCGTGTGCGCACCAAGTGGAAGAGCTGCGACGAACCCTCGGTCGAGTGGTCGGTGCAGTGGAATCGCTCCTCGGCATAGACAATCTTCGACTTCAGTGCTGTGGCCGTCTGCTCGAAGATGGCGTCACAGGCCGAATTGCGCTCGCCGATAAGTACCGGAATACTCTTCTTAATAATACCCGCCTTCTCGCCGGCAATCTGCTCGAGGCTCTCACCCAGCAGATTGGTGTGGTCCAGGCCGATGTTGGTGATGATGCTCAGCACCGGAACAATAATATTCGTGGCATCGAGGCGGCCTCCCAAGCCGGTCTCGATAACCGCCACCTCAACATCGCTCTGGGCGAAGTAGTCGAAGGCCAGGGCCGTGGACATCTCAAAGAACGAGAGCTCCAGCTCCTTCATCTTCTCGATGTGCTTATCCACGAAGTTTACCACCTTCTGCTTCGGAATCATCTCGCCATCGACACGGATGCGCTCGCGGAAGTCCGTGAGGTGGGGTGAGGTGTAGAGTCCCGTGCGATAACCCGCCTGCTGCAGTACCGAGGCCAGGATGTGCGACACCGAACCCTTGCCGTTGGTGCCGGCCACATGAATCGTGAAGAAGTTGCGCTGGGGATTTCCCAGGTGGCGGCAGAAGGCAGTGATGCGCTCCAGGCCGGGCTTGTAGGCCGACGCTCCCTTCTCCTGGAAGGAGGTCAGCGACGAGAAGAGGAAATCGAGAGTCTGGGTATAATTCATAAATTTTTCTATTTTTTTGTACTAATTCTTTCTAACGGTTTTCTATTTTTTGGGGGTGGAGCTCATTGGCTCTATCTGTATTACTCCACCAGCATTACTCCACCAACAAGTTCTTTTTGCGGGTGCGATAGGCGACGTAATACAACCACGAGAGCCCCATCAGCAGCTGGGCGATGCGTCCCAGGTAGTCCCCATAGCGGGTGTAGAAGGTCTGCTCCGAGTTGCAGGGCAGGGCGTAGTCAATCACGCCACGCTCCTCCCAGCCTAAGCTCTCGCCCACCACATCACCGCGGCAGTCGATAAATCCCGACTGTCCGGTGTTGGCCGAGCGGGCCACCGAGCGGCGGTGCTCCACAGCCCGAAGTCGTGAGATGGAGTGCAGGTGTTTGTAACCCGGGGTGTCGCCCCACCAGCCGTCGTTCGAGACGATAAACATCACCTCGGCTCCCTTGCGGACAAAGTCGCCATAGAAATCTCCATACAACCCCTCGTAGCAGATGGCCGGCCCCCCCTTTACGCCCGAGGCCGATTCGTAGGTCAGGCGTTGCTCTCCGATACCGATTTGTCCCAGCACGCCGCCCAAATCGATCACCAAAAACTTCATGGCCCGAAATACCCAGGTGGGGGTGTTCTCCACGCCAATCACCAAGCGACCCTTGTGGTAAACCTCGGGGCGCACCCCTGAAGAGTCGATGGCAATCACCGAGTTGAAGTGGTCGTACCAGATACCCCGATAGTGGCGGGCGGTCTGAGTTTGGCTCCCCGCAGCGTAGTAGCGCAGGGTGTTGGCGCCCGTCACAAAGAGGGCCTCGGGGGCCACCTTCTTCAGCGTATCGGCAAAGGGTTGCAGATGGGGGTAGTAGTTCAGACGCATCTCGTCGAGGTGGCGCGTGAGGGCCGTCTCGGGGGCCAGCACAAACTCCGTATCCGCAGGAACCTCTCCGAGCAGGTCGAGCAGATTCTGCTCCTGCTCTGCGTCTCCACCCGCAAACTTCTCGTAGCAATCGACATTGGGTTGCAGAATCGCTATGCGGGTCGTCTTCTCGGGATTTTCTATATTCAGGTAGATAATTGCGGATAGTAACATGGGAAGTGTAACCACCGCTGCTGCCCGTGCAATTCGGGCTTTGCTGCGCTGCTGCCACGCCTCAAAAATCGTGATGTTCGAGAGCAGCACCCAGAGCGAACCACCAAAGACACCCGTATACTCATACCACTGCACCAGGCGCACATCGTGCGAGAATCCGTTGCCCAAGATAAGCCAGGGCCACGAGAAGTCGCCCACGGTGTACCAATACTCGGTGGCAATCCATCCCGCCACAAGCAGCGTGTAGGCCAGCGCCTTGGGCCCCCGTTTGCTGACGGTGTGGTAGCCCATAAAGGCAACCATATTCAAAAACGACGAGGCGATGGTGGCGGCGATGGGCCCGACGGGCGTGGCATACCAAATCCACCAGACGGTGGCTGCGTTCCACCCCACAAAGGTCAGCAGGGCCCAAAAGAAGAGGTGCCACCACGAGCGCCGAGAGGCGTCGTAGGAGGCACTGATCCAAAGAAGGGGGACAAAGCCCACCAGGAGTGACAACCCGCTAAGACCGAGCCACCCAACCGAGAGTAGCACGACCGAGAGAGCCACGGCTCCCAAGCGGCGCAAAGTTAGCGAGCGTTTCACTCCGCAAAGATACGAAAGAATTACCAAAAGACAAGCCTTTGGTGCAGGAATAACTCTTTTTGAGCTCCGTTTCGGCTACGCCTCGCCGATCTTCATCCCCTGCTGGGGCTGCGGAGCCGGAATCTCAATCTTTCCGATGGCGCTCTCGTAGCGGGTGATGTTATCCTGCAGCGACATCAGCAGACGCTTGGCATGCTCGGGCGTAAGGATGATGCGGCTCTTCACACGGGCCTTCTGCAGACCCGGAAGCACCGTTGCAAAGTCGATGATAAACTCCGAGGTGGAGTGCGAAATGATGGCTAAGTTGGAGTAGTGACCCTGGGCCACCTCCTCTTTGAGCTCTACATCAATTCCCATCTTTTTAATCTCTGCCATATCAGGTTTATTTTAGATTTTTCATTTTTACGAAACAAAAGTACCACAATTCTACGGCCCCTCTCCCCCGCCCGCTCAAAAAGTTGTTGCCTATTTATTAACAAAAGCATCCACTCACGAACTTTTTTATATTTTTTACCGCTGATGGCTTGCATAATTCATTTATTCTTCGTATCTTGCAATCGTGAAAAAGTTTTCTCGCTGTTGCGAGGGGCATTTTCGCAAAAAGTAGCAAACATTAGCACCAAGTAACACAATTAACACCTTTCCGCCTATGCTGACCATCCCCCTATCCTAAGGGAGCTCCAATCGCAGTGATTGCATCTCCCAACACGCTACTTGAAAGCGTGCCGACCATCCCTGTATTTTATGTTTTATTTTAACATCAACAGCAACAACTATGAAAAGATTAATGCTTATTTGCTCGCTGTTCCTGTTAGGAATGGCCTGCAGCAACGAGGATTCGTTGACCGCAACAGTCGACCCTGCACCTGTAAGCGGAGGTAATGCCAACCCCTATGCCGTCACGGTGGAGGAGGCCTTAGCCAATTTGGATCAAGCCCTCGCCCTAATTGACGGCGAGACGCGCGCCGGTGGCATGCGTCGCGCCGTGTCCGTTGACCGTGTAAAGGCGGCCGATGTCTGCGATTTAACCCGCTCGGAAGCAGCGCTCGATGTCGAGGACCTGCTCTACGTCGTCTCGTTTGGCGAGGGCAACGGCTCGGCCGTGCTTGGTGCAGACAAGCGCGTAACACCTGTTTTGGCGGTTTTGGATGAAACGGTTCTCACGGCCGAGGACTTTGTCAAATTCGACACCCGGGCTACCTCGCTCGAGGAGCTCACGCCCAAAGAGGATTTGCAAAATCTGCTTACGGGGATGATTGTAGGAACCGCCCAAGAGGAGATTTCAACTACCGATATTGAAATTACATTGCCCGGAGAGTTGCCCTTCCCAATAATTGGCTACGATTCTGTTTATACATACTATACCAAGGCGCCGCTTTTAACAACTAAGTGGGATCAAGATGCCCCATATAACAATAGCTGCCCATATAAGAGTAATAGCACGGTTACACATCAGCCGGCAGGATGTGTTCCTATTGGAATCGGCCAATTATTACGTTATCTTGAGTACCCATCCCCCAACGTGATTGATGGAACACTTTATGATTGGACTCTTATCGAACAATTGGATTATGGTGCAACTGCCACAAACCTTACTTTGGCCCAAAGTACAACTGCTGACTATATTTACAAAATTGGCTGTATGATGAATGCGGACTATACTGATAGCCAGACAGGAGTATTCCCCTATGAAAGAATTAATTTTATGAAGGCTATAGGTTTCTCAAATGCAAGAAATGTATTGTGGTCTACAACTACTGCCTATGAAATAATTTACACAAATGAAGAGCCTTTGGGAATTCGTGCTGCAACAACTTCTGGAGGAGGTGGCCATTTTTGGCTCCTTGATGGGTGGAAACGAACTGTGGCAGAGTTGTGGGAGTTAAAAAAGACACATATATCTCAATTTGAACCAATACGAACCCTTTTGTCATCAACAACGACCGATTTGGTACATTGTAACTATGGTTGGGGTGGATACTTTGACGGATATTATACACCAAACGCATTCGATCAAAGATATCGCCTATCTGATGAAAATATTGACACAACAGTTGGCGATATAGCTCAATCTGGAGGATATAATTTTGCTTATGATGTCCATATAATGTTATTAGATTAACAAATTTAGTATACTATGAAAAAGCTGTTTTATTTTTATGCTCTGCTGCTCTGTTTTGCAGCGTGCGATAATGAAGAGAACAATACCGAATCAGGTAACCTTGACCCTGCAACCGAACTTTCCGGAATTATTTCAGACCTGGGGAACTACGATGTTAATTCAGCCGTAACATTGCTTTCTTTAGCCGATGGATGGGTGCGAGAGTATAAATTTGAATATACAGAAGGATGGCATAATATCTTTCAAGACTACACGCAAGCGGATAATGGAGGCACAACCTATAGATACAAATTTATCGCTGACGGTAAATTGGAAGACTTTACAAAACCGTCTATTCCCCCATTCGACATAGAATTACCGAAAGTTCGAACCTGGGCCTTTGACCCCGAAACCCGCACCTTGACCATTGATGGGGCGTTAAGCTACCACCTGATTGCTTTGGGTGAGGATGCCTTTATTTGGGACTATGTAGACACTTGGAGTAGCGACCACCCCCGCTATTTCCGTGAAGTATTCAAAGCCAAGGCCATTGAATAGACCTCACTAAGTCCGGTTCGCCAATCAGCCGGCTTGGTTTTGCCGCGCAACCTTTACGTTGTGCGGCTTTTTTTAGGGCAGACCAAGAGTGCCGGGAGTGGCTGGGAATTACTGAGAATTACTGGGAGTTACTGGGAGTTACTGAGATTTACTGAGAATTGCTGGGATTTACTGAGAATTGCTGGGAGTGGCTGGGAGTTGCTGGGGAAAGGAGTTGTAGTGTAAAAAAGGCCACCCCAGTCATCCCAGTCGCTCCCGGTTTAATAATTAAAAATCATGGCATATTGAATCTCTTTTCGATTTCTCCTTTTTTTTGGGGTGAATTTTATAAAAACGATCGGACGTTGGTCAAAAATTGGACTATTTTGCAGTTTTTTGCGAAAAAATTTGCTCCGAAGGCTTGCGTTTGTAAAAAAAATTGTACATTTATGGTTGCGAAATTACAATAAACCTAAAAATGATACAGGCACTATGAAAAATTATTCAGCCAAAGAGATTAAAAACATCGTATTGATCGGTGCTCCGGGTACGGGTAAAACCACCCTGGCCGAGGCGATGGCTTACGAGGGTAAGGTCATCGACCGTCGTGGCTCCATTGAGAACAACAACACCCTGTCGGACAACACCGATATCGAGCACGAATACAAGCGTTCGATCTACTCCACGATTCTCTTCACCGAGTTCATGGATCGCAAACTCAACATCATCGACTGCCCGGGTTCGGACGACTTCTGCGGAAGTCTCTTCTCGGCCTTCAAGGTGGGTGACGTCGGTGTGATGGTCTTCAATGCCCAGAATGGTTGGGAGGTAGGCGCTGAGATTCAGGCCCGCTATGCCCGTGCACTGAACAAGCCCATCATCGCCTTCATCAACCAGCTCGACGCCGACAAGGCTTCCTTCGAGAACACCTTCGAGATGATCAAGGCCAACTCGCGCGTAAAGCCCGTTATCGTGCAGTACCCCGTCAATCAGGGTACCGGCTTCAACGCCTTTATCGACGTGTTGCTGATGAAGATGTACCGCTTCAAGGATGAGAACGGTACCCGTGAGGAGCTGGAGATTCCCGCCGAGGAGCTGGAGCGTGCCCAGAAGCTCAACAAGGAGCTGGTGGAGATGGCTGCCGAGCACGACGAGAACCTCATGGAGCTCTACTTCGAGAAGGGTACGCTGCACCAGGACGAGATCCGCTCGGGTCTGAAGATTGGCGTATCGAACCGCGAGGTGATTCCCGTATTCTGCGGTTCGGCCAAGCGCGATATCGGTACCAAGCGTCTGATGGAGTTCATCATCAACGTAGCCCCGGGTCCGATGAGGGCACCCAAGTTCCTCTCGACCGAGGCCGAGGAGCTCGCAGCCGAGGCTTCGGAGCCTACCGTAGCCTTTGTATTCAAGAGCCAGATCGAGCAGCACATTGGCGAGATCAGCTACATCCGCGTCGTGCGTGGTAAGATCACCGAGGGTATGGAGCTCGTGAACACCCGCACCGGTAATAAGGAGAAGCTCTCGCAGCTCTTTGCCGTGGCCGGTAAGAACCGTATCAAGGTGACCGAGCTCTCGGCCGGTGATATCGGTTGCACCGTGAAGCTGAAGGGTACGCGCACCAACGACACGCTGGCTGCCGCCTCGAACCCCGTGACCGTTGAGCCCATCGTCTTCCCCGAGCCTCGCTACCGCGCAGCCGTGAAGGCCAAGGAGCAGAACGACGAGGAGAAGCTCGGCAAGCTGCTGAACGATGCCAAGTATGAGGATCCCACCATCCTGGTAGAGTACTCGAAGGAGCTCAAGCAGACCATTATTCAGGGTCAGGGTGAGCACCACCTCAATATCCTGAAGTCGAAGCTCCAGAGCGAGAATAAGATGGAGATGGAGTTCATGGCTCCCCGCATCCCCTATCGTGAGACCATTACGAAGGTGGCACAGGCCGACTACCGCCACAAGAAGCAGTCGGGAGGTTCGGGTCAGTTCGGTGAGGTTCACATGATTATCGAGCCCTACTACGAGGGTATCGGCGAGCCCAAGACCTACAAGGTGGGCAAGGGCGAGATTACCGTCAATATCAAGGGTAAGGAGGAGTATGACCTGCCGTGGGGTGGTAAGCTCCAGTACTACAACTCGATTGTGGGTGGTGCCATCGACGCACGCTTTATGCCCGCCATCCTGAAGGGTATCATGGAGAAGATGGACGAGGGCCCGCTGACCGGCTCCTACGCCCGCGATATCCGCGTAATCATCTACGACGGTAAGATGCACCCCGTAGACTCGAACGAGATCTCCTTCAAGCTGGCTGCCCGCAACGCCTTCAAGGATGCCTTCCGCAATGCCGGCCCGAAGATTATGGAGCCCATCTACGACGTGGAGGTGCTGACCCCCAGCGACTATATGGGTTCGGTGATGAGCGACCTGCAGAACCGCCGCGCGATGATTATGGGTATGGAGTCCGACCACGGCTTCGACCGTCTGAATGCCCGCGTACCTCTGGCCGAGCTCTATCGCTACTCGACGACCCTCTCGTCGCTCACCTCGGGTGCCGCTACCTACTCCATGAAGTTCGCCTCCTACGAGCAGGTTCCCGCCGATGTGCAGGATAAGTTGTTGAAGGCTTATACGGATACCGACGAAGAGTAATTTTTTGTGATAAGGCGGCACCTGCTGCCTATCCCTCGCAAGCCCCGAATGGAACATACCTTAAGTATGCCCCATCCGGGGCTTGCTTCACGATAGTTGCATCTGCAGCCTTCTGACAAAAAATGGGGTAGTGGGGTTTGGAACCGTTGTTAAAAGGGTTGTTACGACCCCAGCCCTTCCGCCCCGATTTCACGAAGCACCACATCTGGGGCACTCTGACAAAAAATGGGGGTGGTTTTTTTGTAACTCCCAAAACTCCGGCCTCTCTTCCTAAATGGAACTATCGTTGTCTGATTTGTTTTCTCTCTTTTTTATCCGGTTTTTCCATTGGGTCCAACGGCTGAATGAGAGTAGCAGGATAGAGCTTTGGAGCAGTGTTTGGTTTGTGTCGCGACCGGTCAGTTGAGCGTATTGTTCGACAATATAGAGGTAGGGGGCTGCTTCGTGGGTCAATCGGCGAAGATTCGTGAGGCATTGTCGGACCGAGGCTTCGCGGACAAAGTGCATGCGGTTGGTGTCGATTAGCTCAAACTGGTAGCCGGAGCGGGTGAATCGATAACGGATGTTATCGGCATTAAGGTCGTCGTGAAGGATTCCCAGGTGGTGTAGTTTGGCAACAAAAAGGACAAATGCGCTCATGATTCGTTTGGCCTCGGGGTCTGGGAAGGAGCGGATAACCTGCATAAAGGAACGGCCCTCGGTGTAGAGCGAGACGAAGTAGCTGTCGCAAAGCATGCCGTATTTTGTAATCTCGATATAGGCCACCTCTTGCGGGGAATCTATGCCGGCAATGCGCAGGCGTCGGGCATGCTCGAAGGCTCGACGAGCTTTGCTGGGGCGCAGATGGGTATAAATCAGACGATTCAATAGAGATGGTCTTCCATATTGCTTTACTACGATGCGCTTTCCGTTTACATCAAAAGCCTTTAAGGTATTGCGGCCCTGATGAATCATGCGGCCTCCGTATTTAAAATGATGAGGAAGTTCTCGAAGAAAGGATTCCATATCTTGGTAGGCCGGAGCAATTTTTATCAACATCTTTTCCATGTCGCAAAAGTAGTCGGATTGACGGATTATTGAATCTTCGATTTGGGGACTCCGTTTGCCGAAAAATGCCTTTAAGGAGTTTTGGAACATTTTTCGACGCAAAAAGAAAAGGGGGATTCAGCGTTAATACAGAATCACAAAAAAGATGAGGGGAGGTATGTTTCACAACATTCGTCCCCTCCTTGGTTAGGTTAGTTAGGTTAATGAGATGTGGGAGAATCCCACGTTTTGTATCACAAAGGTAAAGCTTTTTTAGAATAATCCAAATAAAATAGTGATATTTTTTAGAAAAAAGCGTAGTTTTTTTAATGATTTGTAATTTTTGGCTCCTTTTTTGTTATATATTTTAATTTTTTAATAAATCAGTTTGGCGTATGGCTCGTGTATCGGGCAGCAAAGCTCAGGGCTCTCGGCTTTTCAGAAGAGCTCGAGTTGCCCTTTCAGGTGGTTGAATGAGAGGCGGTGATAGGGGCTGAGTCCGTGTTCGAGGATGGCTAAGCGATGGTCGCGTGTGGGGTAGCCCTTGTTTTTGGCCCAATTGTATTGGGGGAACTCTTCGTTTAGGCGCAGCATATACTCGTCGCGGTGGGTCTTGGCGAGAATCGAGGCCGCGGCGATGTCGGCATACTTGCCGTCGCCCTTGATGATGCATTGATAGGGAAGGCCGCAGAGGGGTTTGAAGCGGTTTCCGTCGATGGCCAGGAACTCGGGTCGCGGGTCGAGGCGGTCGGCTGCGAGGTTCATCCCCTCGATTGAGGCGTTGAGGATGTTTATCTCGTCGATGCGTGCGGGGGATATCGCCTCTACGGCCCAGGCTATGGCCTCACGCTCGATGATGGGGCGCAGCAGGTCGCGCTGCCGCTCGGTGAGCTGCTTCGAGTCGTTGAGCAGCGGGTGGTGGAAGTCGGGCGGCAGAATTACGGCCGCGGCAAATACAGCTCCGGCCAGGCACCCGCGCCCCGCCTCATCACACCCCGCCTCGCGGAGCTCGGTCTGAAAGCAATTCTCAAGCATAGAACAAAGATACAAAAAATTCAAAATTCAGAATTCAAAATTCAAAATTATTTTTAGCGTTCAGCGCTCAACTTTTTAACAAGCAACACAAATTAAACGATAAGGAGATTAAGGAATTTAATGAGTTTAAGGGAGAGCCTCTCTTCTCCTTAATCTCCTTAACTTCATTAAACTCCTTAAACTCACTACCAATAAATTTTGTACTCATCCACAAATAATTTTGAATTCTGAATTTTGAATTGAGAATCGCCTGAGGTATAAAAAGCCCGAGCCGAAGGGGCCCGGGCGAAATGAGGCGATTGGTTTTTCTTAGAACTTGAGACCCAATTTAACGTAGAACGAGGTTACGCTCCACTTCTCCGACTCATCTTCAATCTCCGAGCCGTCCTCCAAATACTTCAGTTTCCAGGCCTGGTTCATCATACCCAGACCGAAGTTGAACTTTTTGTAGTTGAAGCCAACACCGAAATCGCAGTAGAATCCACCGGTGAGTTTCTCCTCCCAGCTATACCCGTAGTCGCCACCATAGTATTCGATATTAGTTAGTGCTACGATTTGTCCTCCGAGGCTCAACGAAACATAAGGTGCGAAGTTGTCCGATACGGGATAGTATCCCTTCAGGTTGAGAAATACAGGGATATTCATTGTTTCCCAATGCGGAGAGTCATTGGCTTCGGGGTCAAGCTCACCATACATAAACTGTACGGCGGCACCGGCACCTACGAAGAGGTAGTCGCCGATGCGGGCACCGTGAATCGTCTCGATAAAGGGGCGCGAGGTGTTACTCTTGAATTTTTCAACTTCACCATCCCAATCGGTCTTCAGCTTGCCACCCGTGGCGTAACCGAAATTCAACTCACCCTGGTAGCGGGTCTCCCAGCTGCCGAAGCTCTTCTTCTTTTTCTTCTCATAGGTGCGCTCGGTAACCGAGGTGGTTGATTGTACGAGCTGTGCGAACGAGGTCGCCGTAACGCCGCATACGAGCAGCGCCAAAAGGAAAAATTTTTTCATTGTTTTAAATTTTTTGGTTAATTAAATATGGAGTGAAAATTTCTCTATTCGACGACCACCGTCTTGCGGCCGCTGGTTATCACGCCGGCCTTCGAGTCTGTTACATCGGTATTGCGGTCGTTGTTGCTCTTAAGCATCTGATCCTTGATCCAGCGGTCATTCTGCGTGGCGTTGCGGAAGTTGACGTAGTTGGCCGGGTAGCCGCTGATGGTGATGCGCACCTTGTAGCGATTGCCCACGCGGTCCACAATGCCGTCTTTGTTCTCATCCACGGTTTGGGCCGAAATCAGGGCTCCGATAATCACATCGGCCTGGTACTCCTTGGTAAAGTCAAAGAGTGCCTGGCGCTTCAGCTGGTCGATGGTCTGGGCCTTCCAGGCATCCGAAGCCTCGATGTCGACGTAGTAGAAGCGATCCTCGCCAAAGACCTGACGGCCCACACTCTGGAGCTTTACGTCGGCCAGTAGCGGCGTCACCAACATCTCGTGGCTCGCCTCGAGGTTGCGGGCGGCCGTCGAGTTGTACCAATAGTTTTCGTTGTAGCCCTCCTTTTGTGCAAAGGCTTGCTCAGAGACGGCAATCGCCATGAAGGCCGTCAAAAGAAGTGTAAGTTTTCGCATAAAATATGCAATTTATTCTACCCTTCCGGCCTAAAAAAGAGTGGATTCATAAAAATAGAAAAGTGTGAGGCCGATTCGTTTATCTGAACTGATGCCCTAGGATAGCACTTACCACAAATAAACAATACCCCACACCCGTATCGGTGCGGGGCAAGAATTGCGCCCGGC
>CAYRPL010000028.1:0-14982 GCA_964426045.1 uncultured Alistipes sp.
GAAAACTTTTTCACGATTGCAAGATACGAAGAATAAATGAATTAGCAAAATTTTTTGCGATAGTATTTTTATTTTTTGGCGGTCAGCTGTCAGCAAGCGACTGTCGGCTTTAAATTCTTTATAATACCCCTAAAACCAAGAGATACCAGAAGCTGCCCGGATTTACTAAGAGGAGTAGGAGGGATAATTCACAATTCACAATTCACAATTTTCTAATTAAAAATTTCCTCATTCCTCATTGCTCATTGAATAGCATCTTGTTGGAGATTACCACGTCAGTTGCTTGCGCTCCTTCCTCGTAATGACTGGGGGAATAGGGAAATTCCTAATTCCTAATTCCTAATTCCTAATTCCTAATTAACCCGCTTTCAGCGGCTTTTCCACCTTCGCGCCTCGGCATAGCTCAAGCAAGCTTAGCTCTGCCCTCGGCTTGTCGGCGGTTCCTCATTCCTAATTAAATATTAACTCTGGCACAGTCATTGCCGAGGGAAACGTAAAACCATCAAAAAGATATTCAGGATGCTAAAATTGATGCTTTGGGCCGGTGCCGGAGGGTTTGTGGGCACCTCGCTGCGCTTTCTTGTTGGGCGCTATATGCACCATCTGGCCCCCTCCGCCCTATTTCCGTGGGGAACTCTGACGGTCAATATCTTAGGTTCGCTGCTTATTGGTCTTCTGTACGGGCTTTTGGAGCGCTCGCAGCTGCTGACTCCCACCGCAACAGCGCTGCTTATCACGGGGCTTTGCGGAGGATTTACCACCTTCTCGAGCTTTACCGACGACGGGCTCCGCCTGCTCGAAGGCAACCACTATGTGCTCTTTATCCTCTACCTCACCCTAAGTCTTTGTCTGGGATTTCTGATGGTCTATTGGGGCCGGGAAGCCTTTAGGTAATTCAAAATTCTGAATTCAAAATTCAAAATTAGAGCTGATGCGATAAAATATAATTTTGTTGATATTCCTTGAATAACGATACCCTACAAAGTTCTGAGGCAAATGATAGAATATCTTTTACAAAAAAATATTTTTCAAATCAAAAAACAATAGAACCCTTGTAACTAATTTATATTTAACAGCTTAATTATTGCTTTGCAAAATTTATTGCATCAGCAATAATTCAAAATTCAGAATTCCCAATTCCTAATTCCTAATTCATAATTCCTAATTTATATAAGCTTATGCATTTGACACCAAAAGAGATTGAAAAGTTGATGTTATTGTCGTTGGGCGAGGTGGCCCGACGACGCAAAGAGAAGGGTTTGAAGCTCAACTACCCCGAGGCGGTGGCCTACATCACCTCGGCAGCCCTCGAAGCGGCTCGCGAGGGGCAGAGCGTCGAGCAGGTGATGAGTTCGGCAGCCGAGGTTCTGCACCGCGATGAGGTGATGGAGGGGGTCGCCGACATGATTGCGCTGTTGCAGGTCGAAGCGGTCTTCACCGACGGTTCGCGCTTAGTAAGTATTCACCAACCCATCAAATAGCCACGCACCATGGAAAAATCGACTCTCTACCCCGCCGAGGCGGGATTTATCCCCTCGCAGCAGGTTCGCATCGGGGGCGTTGTATTTGGTCAGGGAGAGCTGCACTACAACCAGGAGCGGCCCACCCTGCGGATTCGTGTACAGAACACGGGCGACAGACCGATTCAGGTGGGTTCGCACTTCCACTTCTTCGAGGTGAACCGCCTGTTACAATTCGACCGCGAGGCTGCGTTCGGGCGCCATCTGAACATCCCCGCCACCACGGCCATTCGCTTTGAGCCGGGCGATGAGCGCGAGGTCGAGCTGGTACCCTTTGCAGGCAAGCAGCGCATCACGGGCTTCAACGGTTTGGTTGGCGGATATGCCGGCTGTGAGCCGAAGCCCGACTACTATCCGGCTCGCGCCCGGGCCCTGAGGCGGATGCTGAGCCGCGGATTCCGCGACTGCAAGGCCGCAAATTCATCAACGAAAAACGAGCAGAAATAGCATAAAGGTATGGCAAAGATTACACGAGAGGCCTACTGCGACCTCTTTGGACCGACCGTGGGCGACAAGATTCGCCTCGGTGACACGGAACTCTATGTGGAGATTGAACGCGACCTGCGCGGCTATGGCGACGAGGTGGTCTACGGCGGGGGCAAGACCCTGCGCGAGGGGATGGGCCAATCCAATGGTGCTACCTCACGCGAAGGGTCACTCGACGTGGTGATTACCAACGTCACGATTATCGACCCCGTACTGGGGGTTGTGAAGGCCGATGTGGGGATTAAGGATGGGCTGATTGCCGGCATCGGCAAGGCCGGAAATCCCGACACGATGTGCGGTGTCTGCCCCGAATTGGTCACCGGAGCCTCGACCGACGCCATCTCGGGTGAGCACCTGATTTTGACGGCCGGTGGCATCGACGGGCATGTTCATCTGATTGCCCCTCAACAGGTCGAAACAGCCCTCTCGAATGGCATCACCACCCTGATTGGGGGTGGCGTAGGCCCGACCGACGGCACCAACGGCACGACCATCACCTCGGGGGTCTGGAACGTCGAGCGGATGTTGCTCGCCATCGAGGATATGCCGGTCAATGTAGGACTTTTGGGCAAGGGGAACTGCTCGTCGGAGCGCCCTATTGCCGAGCAACTTGAGGCGGGGTGCTGCGGATTGAAGATTCACGAAGATTGGGGCTCCTCGCCCGAGGCGATACGCACGGCCCTAAAGGTTGCCGACCGCTACGATGTCCAGGTGGCCATCCACACCGACACGCTCAACGAGAGCGGCTTTGTCGAGGATACGATTGCCGCCTTCGAGGGGCGCACGATTCACACCTACCACACCGAGGGTGCCGGCGGAGGACACGCCCCCGACCTGCTGAAGGTGGCAGCGATGCACAACGTGCTCCCCTCATCGACCAACCCCACCCTCCCCTTCGGTATCAACTCGCAGGCCGAGCTCTTCGATATGATTATGGTTTGCCACAACCTCAACCCCAAGATTCCCTCCGACGTCGCCTTTGCCGAGAGTCGTGTCAGGAGCGAAACGCAGGCGGCCGAGAATATGCTGCACGACTTGGGGGTATTGTCGATGGTTTCGTCCGATTCGCAGGCCATGGGGCGTGTAGGCGAGAGCTTTATGCGCACCTTCCAGATGGCCTCCTACATGAAGCAGGTGTGCGGGCGTCTGAAGGAGGATTCGCCCGGCAACGACAACTTCCGAGTTCGCCGCTACCTGGCCAAGATTACCCTCAATCCGGCCATCTGCTTCGGTATCTCGGACTATGTGGGCTCCATCGAAAAGGGCAAGGTGGCCGACCTGGTGCTCTGGGAGCCTGCGATGTTCGGAGCCAAACCCAAGATGGTTATCAAGGGCGGCATGATCAGCTGGGCCAACATCGGGGACCCGAATGCCTCGCTGCCCACCCCGCAGCCGATGCTCTACCGCCCGATGTTCGGAGCTCGCGGCATGCAGTTGCGCCGCAGCTGCATCTCGTTCCTCTCCGAGGCCGCCTGTGCGGGCAGTGTACGTGAGAAGCTGGGGTTGGAGCGCTGCGTAAAGCCCGTGCGTCGCACCCGCCAGCTGACCAAGGAGCAGATGTACCTGAATGGGGAGTGTCCCGCAATCGAGGTCAACAGCGAGACCTTCGAGGTGCGCATCAACGGAGAGGTCGTATCCCTGAAGCCGACCGAGCAGGTCGCCTTAGGGCAACTCTATTGGTTCAGCTGATGGCACGGCCGGTTATTCGTCGGGTAGTTGGCAACAGCCACGACTACCCCTGGGCCGAGCGCCTGGCCGCACTGCAGCCCGACCACCTGGAGCTCGATGCATGGGGTGCCCAGCGAAGCCGCTTTGTGGCCCAAAGCGAGCGGGGCGAGCGTGTGGCCGTCGCTCTGGAGCGCGATGTACGGCTGCGCGATGGGGATATTCTGTACTTCGATGCCGAGCGGGGCGAAGCACTCGTTGTCCGCATAAAGCCGAGTTGCGTGCTCGTTATCGAGCTTAAAGAGTTGGAGCAGCTGCCCCACGCCGAGCAGCTTCGCACCCTCTTTGAGCTGGGCCACGCCATCGGCAATCAGCATTGGCCCGCCGTAATGCAGCAGGGGCGCATCTGTCTGCCGCAGGTCATGGACCAAAAGGTGATGTGCAGCGTGCTTCAAAGCCACCGCTTCGAGAAGCTGAACTACCACTTTGAACAGGGGTGTGAGGTGGTTCCCCACCTCTCGCCCCACGAGATTCGCCGCCTCTTTGGTGCCCGCACCGAGGAGCATCACAACAATTCGCATGCAGAGCCTTAGTTCGATACGCTCGCTGCTGCTTGTGATGCAGTTTGCCGACTCGGCCCTTCCGATCGGAGGATTCAGCTTCTCGGGTGGGCTGGAGTCGGCGGCTGCTCATGGTGTGGTTCACGATGCAGGCTCGCTCGAAAAGTTCCTGAATCGAGTCGTGCGCCAGGCCGCCTTTTTGGATGGTGTGGCAGCACTCGCAGCCCACCGCTCGGTGGAGCGTGGAGCCTGGGCCGAGGCCTTTGAGGCCGACCGACGATTAGGGCTCTTCAAGGTGGGCGACGAAAACCGCCGCATGAGCCTTCGCATGGGGCGCAAGCTCTGCGAACTGATAGCCGCCATCGACCCCCACGCACCCTTTCTAAATTGGGTGGAGGCGTTGGATGGCGACAGCGGGCAGCAACGTATCGAGGGTCACTACGCCCCGACACTTGGGGCCCTGTATGCCACGCTGGGGCTCGATCGAAAGGCCCTCTTTGCGACCCTATGCTATGGGCTGGCGAGCCAGGTGACGGGAGCGGCTCTGCGGCTCCTGCGCATCGACCACCGCACCGTGCGGGGGCTGCTCTTTAGGCTGGGCCCCGCCATCGAGGCCCTTTATGCAGAGGTTGAACCCCTGCGTCTGAACGAAATGCAGCAATTTTCACCCGAATTAGAGATCTTGGCCTCGCTTCACGAGTGCGGCCTGCAACGTATGTTTATGAACTGATTATGACCTGTAGAATTGGAATTGGCGGGCCCGTAGGATCGGGGAAGACCGCCCTAATCGAAGCCCTTGTACCGCGCCTCATGGAGCGGGGTTTGAAGGTGCTGGTTATCACCAACGACATCGTAACGACCGAGGATGCCGAGCACGTCAGACGCATCCTGAAGGGGGTTTTAAGCGCCGATCGCATCGTGGGCGTTGAGACCGGCGCCTGTCCCCACACGGCCGTAAGGGAGGACCCCTCGATGAACCTGGCAGCCGTCGAGGAGATGGAGAGCCGCTTTCCGCAGAGCGACGTCGTGTTTATCGAATCGGGAGGCGACAACCTCACCCTCACCTTCAGTCCGGCACTGGCCGACCTCTTTATCTATGTGATTGATGTGGCTGCGGGGGATAAGATTCCACGCAAAGACGGGCCCGGAATATCCCATTCGGATATTCTGGTTATCAACAAGTTCGACTTGGCGCCCTACGTCGGGGCCTCGCTCGAAGTGATGCGTCGGGACTCGGAGCAGATGCGTGCCGGAAAGCCCTTTCTGTTTACCAACTGCATGACCGGCGAGGGGATTGACGAGCTGATTACGCTCATCGACCAAATGCTCCTTTTCGGACTCGAAAGCGGGAAAGAAGATGGGATTTGAGCAGGCACTGCACAGGGAGCTGGCCCCCTATCTGAGCGATCCACCCGCCATGGCGGCCGGCGGGGCCGGAAAGCGGGGTGTACTGCACCTGCAATTCAAGCGTGACGGGCCGGGATATACCCGCCTTACACACCTCTATCGGCAGACTCCGCTGATTGTCCAACAGGCACTCTACTTCGATAGGCACCTGCCCCAAATGTCCTGCGTCTATATCCTCTCGGCTGCAGGGCCCCAGGTCGATGGCGACCGCTACGAGATTTGCGTGGAGGCGGGCCCCGAAGCCGAGGTTCACCTCTCGACCGGAGCCGCCACAAAACTCGCCTCGATGCGCCACAACTTTGTGAGCTCTGAGCTGCACATCAGCTTGGGGCCGAGGGCCTATGTCGAGTATCTGCCCCTGCCGCTGATTCCCTGCCGCCACAGCCGTCTGTGGAGCACGACGGAGTTCGTCATCGACCCCACGGCAACACTCATCTATACGGATTGCACGCTGGCGGGTCGATGCTGCCACCAAAACGAGCTGTTCGCCTACGACCTTTTGGCTTTCAATCTGCGGGCCGTGCGTCCCACGGGCGAGGAGCTCTTCGGCGAACGGGTCGTTCTGCAACCCCCGCTTCACCACCCTCTGCAGGGGGAGCTCAACACCGAGCGGATTCACTTCGCCACGGCACTGATTTTCACCCCCGCAGAGCACCACGCCGCCATCGAGGAGCGTCTGAAGGGGTGGGTCTGCATGGAGTCGGAGTGTGCCTTTGCACTTTTAAGGCTCCCGCTCGAAGCGGGGTTTCTGTGTCGGATGACCGCCTCACGCAGCGATTGGCTCATCAAAAAGTTACGCTTAGCGGCCTCTGAGGTACGGGCCGTTGTCAAGGGGGTATCCATTCCCGAGGAGTTCCCCTGGCGATAGTTAACACACAAACAAAAAAAGTATGCAAAACCGAATTGGGATACTGCTCAACGGCACGTTGCGAGGCCTGGGGCAGGTGATGTTTCAACCCCACACGGGGTGTAGTCTGCTCTTCCTGGCAGGTATCTTCTGGGGTGCCTGGGCCGAGGGACGTATGCAGGTGGCCTGGGGAGCTGTGGTGGGAGTGCTGAGTGCCACACTCTGCGGCTGTCTGCTGCATCGCGACACCCGCGAAGGGGAGCAGGGGCTCTGGGGATTCAACGGCGCCCTTTTGGGGTGTGGCGTGATGACCTTTTTAGGCAACACCCCCGCCGTGTGGTGCGTGGTGGTTTTGGGGGCGGCCGCAACCCTCTGGTTGCGCGAGGGGATGAACCGTCTGATGGCCAAAGGGGGCATCAACTCCCTGACGATACCCTTTGTGCTGCTGACGTGGATGATTCTGCTTGCCGCCCGCCAGCTGGGAGAGCTCCCCATCGAGGGACTTGCAAAACCCTCACTCCCTCACGAGCTGAGTTCGGCAGTAAACCAAGGCCCCATTCATCTGATTATCTATTGGTTGAGGGGCATCAGCCAGGTATTCCTGCTCGACTCGTGGCTTACGGGCCTGCTCTTTTTGGTGGGGTTGATTCTCTCGAACGGCTGGTCGGCCCTCTGGGCAGCTGTGGGCTCGGCCTTGGGCCTGGCAGCAGCCCTCTGGCTCGGGGCCCCGGGTACGGAACTCGCCTCGGGACTCTACGGATTCAGCCCCACGCTGACCGGCATAGCCGTCGGCTCGATATTCTATCGTCCCTCGTGGCGCTCGTCCCTCTGGGCTGTGGCAGCTATTCTGCTGACCGTCGTAGCCCAGACGGCAACCAACATCCTGCTTGCACCCGTGGGGCTCCCCTCACTGACAGCCCCCTTCTGCCTGATAACGTGGATGTTCCTCGCTCCAATGTACAACCTCGGTTCACGACACGAGCGCCAGAGTTCGTTTACCACACCCACCGACCATTCGGGTTGGAGCCCCGAACAAAAGAGCCACCTAAAAAATTGATGATAATATAAAAAAACTACCATTAGGTATTTTATAAGTGGTCGTTTTCTCGTACCTTTGCCGAAGAAAACGACCACTTATCTATGAAGAATTGTCTGAAACAAACCCTGTTGTTGGTGGCTCTGCTGCTGGCTGGTGGTGCGGCCCGAGGCCAAAATGCCACGATTCGGGGTTCAGTAACCATAAAGGGGAGTGAGAAGCCTATCGCCATGGCCGTCATCGAGCTGCCAAAGCTCGGACTATGGGCTGTGGCCGACCAGGAGGGTCTCTTTTTATTAAAGGGTGTGCCGGCAGGCGAACAGGCCGTAGCGGTCTCGTCGCTGGGCTACGTTACCCTGCAGACCACGATTCGGGTACCGGCTGCGGGAGATTTGCACTTCGAATTGGAAGAGGATAACCTCGAGGTGGAAGAGGTGGTGGTGACCGCCACCGAGAGCGGCAGTGCCCTCTCCACCTCGCGCACCATCGGCAGCAACGCCCTGGAGCACCTGCAGGTCCTCAACGCCTCGGATATTCAATCGCTGTTGCCGGGTGGCAAGACCGTCAATCCCGACCTGCTGGAGGACAACCCCCTCTCCTTGCGCGACGGTGGTTCGTCGGTCGGAAATGCCGCCTTTGCCACGGCTGTCGAGGTCGATGGTGTGCGTCTTTCAACCAACTCCTCGCTCGGCGAGGTGAGTGGCGCCTCGACCCGTAACATCGCCTCGACCAACATCGAGCAGGTAGAGGTCATCACGGGTGTTCCGTCGGCCGAGTATGGCGACGTGGGCAGCGGCGTGGTACGCATCTCGACCCGCAAGGGAAAGAGCCCCTGGACCGTACTGATGATGACCAATCCGCGCACCAAGCAGCTCTCATTGTCAAAGGGTTTTGACTTGGGCAACAAACGGGGTATTCTAAACACCTCGGCCGAGTATGCCCGCGCAACGAAGAATCCCGTATCGCCCTACTCCTCCTATTCGCGCACCGGTCTTTCGCTCCACTACTCGAACACTTTTGCCCGTGTACTGCGCCTGGAGGCGGGTCTGACGGGCAACATCGGCGGCATGAATACCAAAGATGACCCCGACGTATTTCGGGGTCAGAGCGAGCGCGAAAGGGACAACGTGGTGCGTGCCAACGCCTCGCTGAAGTGGCTGCTGAACAAGCGCTGGATTACCGACGTCGAGCTCTCGGGTTCGGTAAACTATACGGACAACCTGCAACGCAACCGCATCTACGTCTCGAACAGCTCGCAGCTGCCGGCCGTTCACAGCACCGAGGAGGGCTACTACTTCGCCACCCTGCTGCCCGAAAACCACTACGCCACACAGTTCATCGACTCCAAGCAGCTGGACTACGAGGCGGCCCTGAAGGCCAAGTGGATTCGCTCGTGGGACGAGGGCCGCTGGCTGAGCAACCTCAAGGCGGGTATTCGCTGGCGCTCGGAGGGAAACATCGGCGAGGGTGAGTATTACGAAGATGCGGCCCTGGCACCCCATGGCTACCGCCCCTACCCCTACACCGAGATTCCCTACCTGCACAACCTCGCCTTCTGGCTCGAAGAGAGCCTCACGATGCCCATCGGAAGCACGTCGCTGACCCTGATGGCGGGTCTGCGTGGCGAGAAGAGCTTTATCCAGGGTAGCGATTATGAGCACACGCTCACCTGGTCACCGCGTCTGAATGCCCGCTGGCGACTGAGCGAGAAGCTCTCGATTCGCGGAGGCTGGGGTCTTATCGAGAAGCTCCCCTCACTGGGTGTGCTCTACCCCCGACCGCAGTATACCGATGTGCGTGTCTTCGACCTCTCGTGGAGCGGTGGCAGCTCGTATGTCTACTACACCCACCCCTACCAGATGGATTACAACCCCGACCTTCGCTGGCAACGCAACCGCAATGCCGAGTTCGGTATCGACTACAAGCCCGGCAAGACCCGCATCTCGCTTGCGGCCTTCTACAACCGCACCCAAGGGGCCTATGAGACCGCTACGGAGTTTCTGCCCATCAGCTTCAACCGCTACGGAACCCCCGAGGGGTATCAGATACCCTCGAATCCGCTGCTGAAGGTCGATTCGCAGAGCGGAGAGCTCTTTATTCGCAATGCCGACCAAATGGACGAGGGATGGATTCGCATGGAGCACCAGGGGACCAACAACACCTTCACACGCCGCCAATACCAGCGCAACGGCTCGCCCATCGACCGCCTGGGCGGTGAGCTTACGGTGTGGTTCCCGACCATCAACCCCTTACGCACCGACCTTCGCCTCGATGCCGCCTACACCTATACCGAGTATGTGAACCAGGGCACGGCCTGGTACTACCCCACGGTTTCGAGCACCGTCGAGAGCGGCAACTCGTACCAATATGTAGGTATCTACGCCGACAACGGAGGCAACGCAACGGTCACCTACAACGGCCGCAAGAGCCATGCGTTAGATATGAATCTCACGGCTACGACCCACATCCCCTCGATTCGTATGATTATCACCCTGCGTCTGGAGGCCTCGCTGTTGAAGCAGAGCCAGAACCTGAGCTGCTACAAAGGCCAGGAATATGCCTACAACGTCGATGAGCAGGGCAACCCGACCGGCGGCTCGGTCTACGAGGGTGACAGCTACACGGCCATTCGCCCCATCGCCTACATGACTACCGACGGCGTGGTTCACCCCTTCACCGACCGTGAGGCCGAAGATGCCTCGTTTGCGCCGCTGATTCTGCGCTCGGGCACGGCCTATCAATACAACCCCGACGGCTACGACCCCTACTTCTCGGCCAACCTGAGCATCACCAAGGAGATTGGGGACATTGCATCCATCTCGTTCTACGCCAACAACTTCACCAACTCGCGCCGCTATGTCAGCTCCTACGCCTCGGGGGTAAGGGTAATTCTCACCCCGGGATTCTACTACGGACTGACCCTGCGCCTGAAATTTTAACCGCCTATGAAATTACGCTATATACTCTCTGCGCTGACCCTGATGGCAGTCACGGCCTGCACCTCGCTCGATGAGCGGGTCTATGACCGCGTGTTGCTGCAACTCGAGGTCGAGCTGACCTACCCAGCCGGTTACGAGGAGTACTGCCGTGCGGGTATCGCCGTACAGGCGGTCGATGTGGCAAGTGCCGCCACCTACCAATCGCTGACCGACGCTGCGGGTCGCGCCTCGTTCCTGCTCCCCAAGGGGTTCTATCGCCTGACGGCCACCGACCGAGGTGAGGAGGCCATCTTCAACGGGCTGAACGACCGTGTGCGCCTGACCGACGGCTCGCTGCAGCTGGCCCTGCCGCTCACCTACTCCAAGCCCGGGCAGATCATCATTCGCGAAATCTACTCGGGAGGCTGCTCAAAGGCCCCCTATGAAGGCACCTATCAGTCCGACCGCTACTTTATTCTGCACAACAACGATATGCAGGTGCAGTATCTCGACGGTCTCTGCTTCGGCACCCTGGAGCCCTACAACTCCAACGCTCCCTCGGGAAACAGCTGGACCACGACCGACCCCGAGACGGGTGTGGTGCAGTTCCGCGAGTATGCGCCCGTAGTCGAGGCTGTATGGCGTCTGCCGGGCAGCGGCGAGGAGTTCCCCCTGCAGCCGGGAGAAGGGGCTGTGGTGGTGATCAATGGCGCCATCGACCATACGCAGCAGTACCCCGAGTCGGTCAATCTGAACCACGAGAGCTACTTTGTCTGCTACAACCCGACCCTCTACCCCAACGTCAGCTACCACCCCGTACCGGGTGATAAGATTCTCTCGGAGCGCTACTGCGAGGTGCTTATCAAGACGGGCCGTGCGAATGGCTATATTCTGTCGGTAAACTCGCCCACGCTCATCATCTTCCGTGCCCCCGAGGGGGTGGATATCGAGGCCTATCTGGCCGACCGAACCGAATCGACCATCACCAAGCCGGGCTCGTCGGATATCTGCGTCAAGATTCCCTGGGAGTGGGTATTGGATGGTGTGGAGGTCTACAACGGCTCGGCCTCGAACAACCAAAAGCGACTTCCGGACAGTGTGGATGCGGGCTTTGTGAATCTCTCGGCTTCGGCGCTGGGTCACACCCTGCACCGCCACCTCGACCAGGCTGCAACGGCCGGTGCCGGTTATGATATCTACATCGATACGAACAACTCCTCGAACGACCTCTACGAGCGTGAGGAACAATCCCTGAAAGCCCTATGAGAAAGATTTCTATATTGGGTGGAGTGCTGTTGACGGTTTTTTCGCTGCTTTTGGCACTTCCGCTAAGGGCCCAGCGCTTCGAGGAGGTAATGGCCCGCAACGGCTGGAACGAGTCGCAGAACCGCGCCGGACTGCGTGGCGATACGCTCCAATACTCCTATGCCGAGGTGTGGGGCGGTCTGCAGCGGGGAGGCTATACAAACCACTCGTCGTCGGATGAGAGTTACACGTTAGGCGTAAAGACCGAGTCGGTGCGCCACTTTGGGCGAATCTCCTATACGGGCAGCTTCTCCTACGACCACCTGACCGGCCGTCGGATGTCGGGTTCGATGTTCACGACTCCCGGTCTCTGGCCCGTAGATTTCTATGAGTATACCCCGGGCACGAAGATTCGCGAACGCTACGCCTTTGACGGAGCCCTGTCAGCCGACTTAGGGGCGAACTGGCGAGTGGGTCTGGATGTCGATTTTATGGCCGGAAACTACGCCAAGCGCAAGGACCTGCGCCACAAGAATACGAGCCTCGATTTGGCCGTAACTCCCGCCCTGCAGTGGCGCCACGATAAGTGGGCCATCGGAGCCAACTACCGCTTCGAGAAGCACTCGGAGCGCTTAGAGGCCGAGGAGATCGGTTCGACCCCCGACTCCTACCGCGTCTTCCTGAACAAGGGGCTCTACTACGGTATCGAGACCCTGTGGACAAGCGGCGATCTGCACCTCGACGACTCGGGCGTCTCGGCCTTCCCGATTCGCAAGACCCTGCATGGTGCAGCCCTGCAGTTGCAATACGATGACCTGTTTGCCGAGCTCGGCTACCGCCACCAGGCAGGTGAGACGGGCGAGAAGGGCTCACGCTGGCACGAGTTCGATGGGGACTACCTCACAGGACTTTTGCGCTGGCAGCACAAAGGAGCCCGAGGGGGACTTCACATCGTGCGGGGTCGCATCGATTGGCGAGAGCTGCAGAACAGCGAGGTGATTCTCTCGACCTTGACAACGGGCGGCGTCACCATCGCTACGGCCTATGGCACGGTACCCATCGCCCAGGAGCGGGCCCTGAAGAGCGAGATTACCTGGGAGTGGTTGCAGGCCAAGGGTTCGCACCTCGAAGCCGGAGCCCGCTATGCGCTCACACGCGAGCAATCGTCGCTGCTCTATCCGCTGCTGCGAGGTCGTTCACTACGCCAATGGGAGCTCTTTGCAGAAGGTCGCTGGGCCCTGCGACGGGTAGAGCTTACGCTGGGCATCGAATATGGTTGGGGTAGCTCGGCCGAGTGGGAGTCCACGGTCGGCGAGCAGCTGCCCGTAAGCCCCTACCCTGCACGACAAACCGAGCTCTACAACTGGGAGAATGAGTACCTTACGGCTCCACGCCTTGGCGCCTTGGCCGCTCTTCGTGTACACTTCGGGCGGGGATTCTATGGCGACCTGACAGCCCGCTACAGCCACGGATTTGGGTTAGAATTCATCCCGCAGCCCAACCGCATCGAGGCCCTTTTATCGCTGGGATACAGTTGGAAGCATACCGACAAGAAGCATGGCGGCCACAGGCACCACAAGCACCACGAAAAACACTTAAAGCACGGAAATAACAGAAAACACAAATAGATGTAAACCAAAAAAATTAGAAAGGTATGAGAAAGTTATTTGTTTTGGCAGCGGCCATCGTTCTGGCAAGCTGCTCGAAGGATGCGGGCGAGGAGCTCTCTTTGCGTAAGTCCATCGCCGTAGACCCCACCATCACCCGTGCCACGGAGGTAGACTTCGAGACGGGCGATGCCATCGGTCTGAACATCGTAACCAAGGAGGGTGTGCACGCAACAAATGCCAAGATGGTTTTCGGAGGCGAGATCTTCACGGCCGCCCAGACGCTGGAGTGGTACGAGGATGCCGGCCTGGAGGCTACCCTGACGGCCTACTACCCCTATGCCGAGAGCGAACCTGCGGAGTTTACGATTACGACCGATCAGACGGGCGAGGGTTACTATGCCTCGGATCTGATGATGGCCCGCAAGGAGGGTGTGACCCCCACCGTACAGGCCGTTGATATGACCTTCTACCACAAGATGACCAAGCTGGTTATCAACGTGAAGAACGACTACGACGCCACGGTAACGGGTGTAACGCTCTACAACGTGGTTCCGACGGCCGCAATCTCGGTCGAGAACCAGACCGCCGAGGCCAAGAGCGGTGTGGAGGCTGTAGCCGTTAAGGCTCGTGAGGTGGAGGCCGGCGAGAAGTATGCCGCCATCATCGCACCCCAGACCGTAGCCCTGAAGGTGGTGCTGACCACCGTAAAGGATGGTAAAACCGAGACCTTTACCCAGAGCTTGGCCGAGGCTGCGCTGCAGGGTGGCGGTCAGTACTCGATGACCATCACCGTACTCCCCTCGGAGCTTGATGTGGAGCTCGGTGACGAGATTATCGATTGGGAGGATAAGGGTGAGCTGAAGCCCGAGGAGGGCGGCAACGAGGAGCCCGAAGAGGAGGTATTTGCCGAGTATGAGGGCTACTTCGTATACCACGGCGAGACCTACAAGACCGTGACGCTGGCCGATGGCAATACCTGGATGGCCGAGAACCTGCGCTACATCCCCGAAGGTAAGAGCGTATCGAGCGACCCTGTGGAGGATGCCGGTATCTGGTACCCCGCAGCCAATGCCGAGAAGGTGGCCGACCCCGAGCTGGTTGCAACGCTGGGTCTGCTGTATGACGCCGCCACGGCTTATGGTGTAGAGGCCATTACGGTTGAGAATGCCGCTACGTTTGAGGGTACACAGGGTATCTGCCCCGAGGGCTGGCACATCCCGACCGTTACGGAGATGACGGGTTTAGTAGGCCACTGCTCGAACAGCGCTCTGATCAACACCGAGGGTGCCTACTACGACGACACCATCAAGGGCGCTTCGATTGCCGCACTTGGCGAGGCCGGATTCCCCTGGTCGTTTGCCAGCACCCGCAACAAGACCAGTACAGCAAAAGCCGGCTCCTATCTGGTGACCGACTACAACGATGTGTATGGTGTCATGAGTTACCTGATTGGTTCGAGCTGGTATCAGACCAAGACCAACGATGACGGTTCGATCAGCAATGTGCAGTACTACTATCTGATGCCGCTCTACAACGCCTCGAACGAGAAGGTTTCGGTTGCCTACGGCAACTTCCTCTCGGGTGCTTCGCTGCGCTGCGTAAAGGACAAGCAGTAGACTCGAGCAATGTGCAATTGAGCCTGTCTAACAATTAAAAAATGTTAGGCAGGTCTTTTTTTGTTTGAGCCT